>NZ_JBVHLU010000170.1:0-13868 GCF_055558835.1 Embleya sp. NPDC025285 | reverse complement strand
AAGCCCCGAGCGAGGCACCGCTTTTTCTTGGAGGAGCGAAGCGGGGGAAAGAAAAAGCGGTGCCTCGCGAGCCGGCGACGAAGTCGCCCAACAAAACAGCAAGCCCCGCCCGGTGACCTTCATCACCGGCCGGGGCCGCATTCGTCTGCTTACCGCAGTGGCATCGGGTTACTTCTTGCCGCTGCGCACCGCCTTGGGCGACACCAGACGGGTCGCCGACCAATCCTTGACGGCGCCGAAGCTCGTCGTGCGGGCCAAGCCCGCCGTCGGCGCGGCCTCACCGATGTCCGAGGGTTCTACATATCCGTCACGGCCGGTCTTGGGGGTCAGCAGCCAGATATGGCCACCATCCGTGAGCGTGGCGAGGGCATCCACGAGGGTGTCGACGAGGTCGCCGTCGTCCTCGCGGAACCACAACAGGACGACGTCCGCGACGTCTTCCTCGTAGTCCTCATCGACGAGTTCGTTTCCGGTGAGCTCCGCGATCTCCTCGCGCAGCTCCTCGTCCACGTCGTCGTCGTAACCGAGCTCCTGGACCACCTGTCCGGGCTGGAACCCAAGTCGAACGGCCGAGTTGGCCCGCTCTTCCGCGTGGTCCGCGGTCGCGCTCACGAATTAACCTCCCTTGTCCGGCCCCACAACGCTTCGGGGCTCACGCGCGTAAGTCCACACGCGCCAGGCTGTTCGCGCAAGTACCCAGGTCACGTACTCGCGCAAACGCCACACCGCGCCCTGTGCGGAAGCTACCCCCGCCAGGTGTGGATCACGCAACGTATTCGAGGGTCCAGCGTGACAGACGAATGCTCACCAGGTCCGCCGGGGCCGTCCCGCGGCCGGGTCGGCGCCGCCTGCGGTCTCGATTACCGCGTCCGCGCCGGGGATCACCAACCCGGTGTGTCCATCCTCGAACCGCACCACATACGGCGGTGCCCCGTCCGGCCCCCTGACCTCGACGATCTCCCCGAATCGGTCGCCTCGACCGACCGTCTTCCCGTGCACGTGGAGCCGGTCGCCAATTCGTGCCCGCATCGGCTGTGACCTCCTTCTCGAACGGGTGCGAAACCACTCACACCCCCAGGGAACTACGCCAGTGCGCCGTGCGTAAGACAGTCGGCGTAAGGTCTTGGAGGTTCACGGTTGCATCACCCCGCAATCGCGAACCGCCGCGTGGAGCGTCCGGCGACAGTCGGACGATCAGGGCAGCTCCGCTCCTTTCGCGGTAACCGAACACGGATCGAGCTCGGTACATGTGGCGCAGGCGGGCACCCCGCCGGTCCATTACCGGTCGGTAGAGATGACGGATCCAACGTCCGGGTACCACGATGGGGACGGCGCGACACCGCTCAGGGTGGTCGACCCCGCTCTCGCGGGGAGGGTCCCCATCTACCGATAAGGCGAAGGAACAGCGTGGCTTCCGGACGAGAGCGCTTCTCGATCATCAGCGACGGCCTCCCGAGCCAGCTCCCCGACATCGATCCGAACGAGACCGGGGAATGGCTGGAGTCGCTGGACGCAGTCATCAACGAGCAGGGCCGCCAGCGAGCCCGCTACATCATGCTCAAGCTGCTCGAACGGGCCCGTGAACGACAGGTCGGCGTGCCGGGCCTGCGCAGCACGGACTACATCAACACGATTGCCCCGGAGAGCGAGCCCTGGTTCCCCGGCGACGAGAACATCGAGCGGCGCATCCGTGCGTTCGTCCGGTGGAATGCCGCGATCATGGTGTCGCGGGCGAACCGCCCGGGGCTGGGGGTCGGCGGACACATCGCCACCTACGCGTCCTCGGCGAGCCTGTACGAGGTCGGCTTCAACCACTTCTTCCGCGGCAAGGACCACGGGGAGTCGGGCGACCAGATCTACTTCCAGGGACACGCGTCTCCGGGCATCTACGCACGTGCCTTCCTGGAGGGACGCCTCACCCAGGCCCAGCTCGACGGCTTCCGCCAGGAGAAGTCGGCCGCCCCGAACGGGCTGCCGAGCTACCCGCACCCGCGGATGATGCCGGAGTTCTGGGAGTTCCCGACCGTCTCGATGGGCCTGGGCCCGCTCGGGGCGATCTACCAGGCCCGGTTCAACCGGTACCTGCACAACCGGAACATCAAGGACACCTCGCGCAGCCACGTCTGGGCCTTCCTCGGCGACGGCGAGATGGACGAGCCGGAGTCGCTCGGCAACATCGGCCTGGCCGCCCGTGAGGAGCTGGACAACCTCACCTTCGTGATCAACTGCAACCTGCAGCGACTCGACGGTCCGGTGCGCGGCAACGGCAAGATCATCCAGGAGCTGGAGTCGTACTTCCGCGGCGCCGGCTGGAACGTGATCAAGGTCGTCTGGGGTCGCGACTGGGACCCGCTGCTGGCCCAGGACACCGACGGCGCGCTCGTGAACAAGATGAACACGACGCCCGACGGCCAGTTCCAGACCTATGCGGTGGAGTCCGGCGCGTACGTGCGCGAGCACTTCTTCGGCGACGACGCGCGGCTGCGTCGGATGGTGCAGGACCTGACCGACGAGGACATCCAAAAGCTCGGTCGCGGCGGGCACGACTACCGCAAGGTCTACGCGGCCTTCAAGTCGGCACGTGAGCACGTCGGTCAGCCGACGGTGATCCTGGCGCAGACGGTGAAGGGGTGGACGCTCGGCCCGAACTTCGAGTCGCGCAACGCCACGCACCAGATGAAGAAGCTCACCAAGTCGGACCTGAAGGCGTTCCGCGACCGGCTCTACCTGCCGATCTCGGACGAGCAGCTCGAAGGCGACGTCCCCCCGTACTTCCACCCCGGTGAGAAGTCCGAGGAGATGGAGTACATGCGCGAGCGGCGTGCCGCGCTCGGTGGTTCGCTGCCGCAGCGGCTGGACCGCTCCAAGCCGCTCAAGCTGCCCGGCGACCCGGTCTACAGCGTGCTGAAGAAGGGCTCGAAGCAGCCGGTCGCCACGACGCAGGCGTTCGTGCGCCTGCTCAAGGACCTGATGCGCGACTCCGAGATCGGCAAGCGCTTCGTGCCGATCGCGCCGGACGAGTACCGCACCTTCGGCATGGACGCGATGTTCCCGACCGCCAAGGTCTACAACCCGCACGGGCAGACCTACGACTCGGTGGACCGTGAGCTGCTCCTGTCGTACAAGGAGTCGGCGCAGGGTCAGATGTTGCACGACGGCATCTCCGAGGCCGGCTGTGTGGCGTCGCTGATCGCCGCGGGCTCGACGTACTCGACGCACGGCGAGCAGATGATCCCCGTGTACGTCTTCTACTCGATGTTCGGGTTCCAGCGCACCGGCGACCAGTTCTGGCAGATGGCCGACCAGCTCAGCCGCGGCTTCGTGCTCGGCGCCACGGCCGGTCGCACCACGCTGACCGGCGAGGGCACCCAGCACGCGGACGGGCACTCGCAGCTGCTGGCCTCGACGAACCCGGCCTGTGTCGCCTACGACCCGGCCTTCTCGTACGAGATCGCGCACATCGTCAAGGACGGTCTGCGGCGGATGTACGGCGAGAACGCCGAGGACGTCTTCTACTACATGACGGTCTACAACGAGCCCATCGCGCAGCCGGCGGAGCCCGCGAACGTCGACGTGGACGGCATCCTCAAGGGCCTGTACCTCTACCAGGACGGTCCCGCCAAGGAGGGCGCGCTGCGTGCCCAGATCCTCGCCTCCGGTGTCGGTATGCCGTGGGCGCTGGACGCGCAGAAGCTGCTCGCCGAGGACTGGAACGTGGTCGCCGACGTGTGGTCGGTCACGTCCTGGAACGAGCTGCGGCGCGACGCGGTCGCGGCGGAGGAGCACAACCTGCTCCACCCCGAGGCCGAGCCGCACATCCCGTACGTGACCCGAGTACTCGACGGCCGGCCCGGCCCGGTGGTGGCGGTCAGCGACTGGATGCGGGCCGTACCGGACCAGATCTCGCGTTGGGTCCCGGCGGACTTCGCGTCGCTGGGCACCGACGGCTTCGGCTTCGCCGACACGCGCGGCGCGGCCCGGCGCTTCTTCCACGTGGACACCGAGTCCGTCGTGGTGGGTGTGTTGTCCGAGCTCGCCCGCCGCGGCGAGATCGAGCCCGGCGTGGTCGCGGACGCGATCAAGCGCTACGAACTCCTGGACGTCAAGGCGGCCGGAGTGGGCACGGTCGGCGGCGACGCCTGATCGGCACGTAGTCCGGCCGCGGCCCCGATCCTTGCCCGGGATCGGGGCCGCGGCCGTTATTGCCGAGCCTTCGGGATCGCCCCGGGTCTAGACTCGCGGGGCCGGCCGCGGGACTTCGGCTGCGACTTTCGGAATCGCCTCTTAAGCGTCACTTCGCTGTTCGCGCCTCCATTCCCCGGCCGGCGTCAGCTTTCGTCCGGCCGAGGGGACGCGTGGTGGATCGCCGGGAAGTGGCGGCGTGCGAAGACGTGGTGATGTTCGTCAACGCCGCGGTGACCGCCACCGGCCAGCGCGAGTTCCGCGACGACGCGGACGCGCAACGGCTGTCGGTCGGGTTCCTGCACGAGTACATCGCGGGCAACTACCGCGAGCTGTACGCCGCCACCCTCGCGCTGGACATCAACGACTTCAACGCCGCCCTGATCGTCCGGAACCTGCTCGAGAGCAGCCGCGACCTAACTCCCGAGGTGCGTCGCCGCGAGGGCGAACTGATCGCGCGCCGGCTGGAACTGATGGCCCCTCAGCGAGTCTGGAAGCTCTTTCGCGAGTTGGCCCGACGCGGCGTCAACAACCGCCGCACGCGCGCGATCATGCGCGAGTGGACGGCGGGCCGCCGTGATCCGGTCTTCGACGCCGTGAAGTACCGGACCGGGGTCAAGGCCACGCTTCGGCACGCACACCTGCGCACGCCCGCCGAGACCGGCACGTTCCTGTTCACCGCGCCCCGCAAGGTGGCGGCCTTCGAAACCCCGCTGTTCGAGACCTGGCGCCAGGCGCACTACGCGCAGAGCGCGCTGTACGAACTGCCGTACACCGTCGCCGAGGGGCTCGCGTCCAAGCACGGCATCAAGCGCGCGACGTTCCTGGAGCGGATCGCCCCGCAACTGACCCGGCTGGAGCGGTTGCGGTTGCAGGGCGCCGGCGAGCGGGCCGAGGTCGGCGCGGTGCGGGCCGACCTCTCCCGGATGCCGCTGACCCGGCTGGCGTCCTACGTGTTGTCCCTGCCGCGCGCCGATCGCACCGCCCGATACGACGAGTTGCGGCACGCGCTGACCGAATCCGCGCGGCGGGCGGCGGGAGACGCCGCGGGAACCTGGGGCCGGGTCGTCGCGGTGCTCGACGACAGCTTCTCCTCGTTCGGGTCGACCGCGAAGCGGCAACGGCCGCTGGCGGTTGCGCTGGCCTGCCGGTTCCTGTTGAAGGCGCTCGCCCGGGAGTTCACCGGCCTGTGGACCTCGGGGCTGCACGACCCGCTGCTGGTGCGACCGAGCGGGCCCACGCCGCTGGGCGAGCGGCTGATCGACGCGCTCGAACTGGCCCCGGACCGCCTGGTCGTGGTCTCCGACGGCTGGGACAACAGCCCACCGGGGCTGGCCGCCGAGGTGTTGCGGGTGTGGCGCGAAAGGCTGGATCCGGGCGGGGCGACCACCGTGGTGCATCTCAATCCCGTGTACGACGCGGACGGCTTCGACGTCAAGCGGCTGTCGGCGAGCGTGCCGACGGTGGGTGTGCGCGACGCGGAGGACGTGCCGGCGCTGGTCGAGTTGGCCCGGTTCGCCGAAGGGCGGGCCGGGTTCGAGGAACTGCGGCACTACCTGGCGGATCGTCAGGACCGATTCCGGGCCCGGAAGGCGGCGGCATGAGCGACACGTTCGCAACGACCGGCCTGACCGCCCGACCCGCACAGGTGTGGGGCGCGATCCGACTGGTGCCGCTGGTGCGCGAGGAGCCGCTGGTGGGCCTGCGGCTGGATCGACGGGTGTACGGGGCCGGTGACCCCTCGATCGTCGACGTCGGCGATGGCACCTGCTACCAGGCCTTCATCCCGCACGCGTTCGTGGCGTCCTGGGGCACCGACGCCGACCCGTCGGCGGCGTTCGGCACCCAGCTCCAGGAACGGCCGGCCACGCCCTCGAGCGCGCGGATGCGGGCGCCTCGGCGGGCGTTGCGCCGGATGGCCCACCGGGAGAGCAGCAACCGGCTGCGTTTCCTCCCGATGCACCTGGCCATGGAGGGATATCTCTCGTTGCACTTCGGCGGGCCGTCGATCGTGTGGGAGGAATGGACCGACCGTGCCGTGCGCAAGGGGTTGTCGCCGCGCACGGAAGAGGCGTTCTGCGGCTGTGTCGTGCGCGGTCTGGCCGACGCGCTCAAGGTGTTCGAGATCCATCGCGGGCAGTGCGGGGTCGCGCTGTACGTCGCGGACACGCTCGCGAGCGTGTTCGTGGTGCCGCACCCCGCCGACTACCGGGCCCTGCACACCACGCTGCTCGAGGATCTGTACGGCGAGGTGCTGTTCCACTACGCCAACTACGTCGAGGCGGTACCGGACTTCGTCGTGGCGATCGACGGCGAGCGGGTGTCCTCGCTCGCGAACCTGCGCCGCGAGGCGGCGGAACAGTCCCGCGCGTGGGAGCGGTTCCATCACCTGATGCTGGCCGGCCTCACCGGCGAGGGTGCCTACACGAGTGAATCGGTGTACCGGATGGGCTCGTTCGAGCTCACCCGGTTCCTACCCTCGTTCCGACTCGACGAGGAGAACCACATCGGCGAGCGCATCACCCACGAGGACGGCCGGCTCGCGTACTGCAAGACGTTTCGGCTGTCCCCCGCGCAGACCCGCAGGGGCCACCTGCTCGCCAACCTGCGCGCGCACGAGTGGGATCTGGTCGCGACGGCGACCGCGTTGCACACCACGCCGACCGAGTTGACCCGTCGGATCCGCGACTCGGGCTTCGAGGGGCTGCTCCGGCAACACGTGGTGGATCGCCTCGATCGCGACGGACGCCGCCGCGGCTGAGACCGCCCCGCGTCGGCGAGGCGGCCTCGGGCGTGTCTAGTCGCGGTCGTTGAAGGTGGCCGCCATGTCCGGGTACCGCGCGCCGGTGACCTGCCCGGCGATCGGCTCCAGCGCGGCCAGTTCGGCCTCGGTGAGCACCAGGTCGACCGCGGCCACGTTCTCCTCCAGGCGGTGCCGCTTGGTGGTGCCCGGAATCGGCACCACCGACAGGCCCCACGCTCGGGTGCGCGACTGCACCCACGCCAACGCGACCTGCGCAGGCGTCGCGCCGTGCGCCCGCGCGATCGCCCGCACCGGCTCCAGGATCGCCGCGTTCGCGGCGGCGTTGTCGCCGGTGAAGCGCGGCTGGAAGCGGCGGAAGTCGCCCTCGGGCAGCGTCTCCGCCGCGGCCCAGGCACCGGTCAGGAAGCCCCGGCCGAGCGGCGAGTAGGCGACCAGCGCCGCGCCCGCCTCGCGGGTGGCGGGCACCACGGAGTCCTCGATGTCGCGGGTGAACAGGCTCCACTCCGACTGCACGGCGGCGATCGGGTGCACGGCCGCCGCCGCGTGCAGCTCCTTCGCGGTCACCTCGGACAGGCCCAGGTGCCGGACCTTGCCCTCGCGCACCAGCTCCGCCATCGCGCCGACGGTCTCCTCGATCGGCACCCGCACGTCGCGACGGTGCATGTAGTACAGGTCGATCACATCGGTGCGCAGCCGGCGCAGGCTCGCCTCGGCGGCCCGCTTGACGTAGGCCGCGTCGCCGCGGATCTCGCGCACGCCCTCGGGCGAGATGTCGATCGCGAACTTGGTCGCGAGGGTGACCCGCTCGCGCCGGCCGCCCTCGGCGAGGAAGGCCCCGAGCAGTTCCTCGTTGGTGTGCGGGCCGTAGACGTCCGAGGTGTCGAACAGGGTGACGCCCAGGTCGAGCGCGCGTTCCAGGGTCGCCACCGACTCGCCGTGTTCGGCGCCCACGTAGAAGGCGCTCATGCCCATGCAGCCCAGCCCCTGGGCGAAGACCTCGGGACCGTCGTCACCCAGCCTGAGAGTGCTCGTCCTGTGAGTGCTCATCATCGTTACTCCGCTCCGCGTCCGCGTACATCTCGATCTTGTGGTCGATGACGAGCAGGCAGCTCTGGAGATCGCTGATCCGGTTGCGGACCTCCTCGCGGTGGTCCTGCAACAGCTCTCGGCGCGCGGCCCGGGTCTCGTCGCCCAGGCGGACCAGCTCCGCGTACCGGAGCATGTCCGCCACCGGCATCCCGGTCAGCCGCATCTTGCCGACGAACTCCAGCCAGTCGAGATCGTGGTCGCTGTAGCGACGCCGACTCCCCCGCCCGTTCCCGTCTCGTCCCGTCCCGGGGCCCTGCCGGCTCACGTGCCGCATCAGGCCGATCCGCTCGTACCAGCGCAGGGTGTGCGCGGTCAGACCGGTGCGGGCGACCACTTCGCCGATCGAGTACTTGCCGACCTCGTAGTCCTGCGGTGCGGTGACCTGCTGCGTGGCCGACATCGTTGAGCCTCCGGTGGGGAGCCCGCCCCGGTGGGGCGGGCACGACATGAACGCTACGGAGTTGGAGCGCACTCCAAGCAAGCACGAATCCTCACGCGTCGGTCAACCCGGCGTGCATCTCCCACACCAGCACCTCGGCCGGGCCGTCCGGGAAGGCGGTGATCCGCTGCCCCTGGGCGGCCGCCAGACGCACCGCGTCACCCGCCGCGAGCACACCGGCGCCCTCCAGCTCGACGATGCCGCGCGCGACGAACACGTGCGCGAACGGCGCGTCCGGCAGCGTCGCGGTGCCGCCCGCGGGCAGTCGCGCCACGTGCAGCGCGGCGTCCTTCTGGTGGATGCGGATCGCCGCGTCGTGCCCGGGCCGCCCGGACGCGATCGGCACCAACCCGCCGCGCTCGAGCTCGGCCCGCACGTCGCGCTGCTGGTAACCCGGCGTGATCCCGGTCTCGTCCGGCACCACCCACATCTGTACGAAGTGCACCGGCTCGGCCGAGCCGGCCGCGTCGTTCTTCTCCGAGTGCAGGATGCCCCGGCCCGCGCTCATCCGCTGGGCCAGCCCCGGATGGATGATCCCGTTGTGGCCCTCGGAGTCCTGGTGCACCAGGGAGCCGGAGAGCACCCACGTGACGATCTCCATGTCCCGGTGCGGATGCGTGTCGAAGCCGGTACCGGGCGCCACCACGTCGTCGTTGCTGACCAGGAGCAGTCCGAAGTGTGTGTTGTCCGGCGCGTAGTGCCGGCTGAAGGAGAAGCTGTGGTGCGAGTCGAGCCAGCCCGCGCGCGTATGGAAGCGGTCGCCGGCCCGGCGCACGTCGAAGGTGGTCATGCCGCTTTCAACCGCGGACCCGGCGCGTGCTGTTCCCGCGCCCGGTCCGGCCCGGGGCCCCTCGGGTGCGGGCGGATCACCCGCAAACCGGCCCCAATCACCGAGGGTGAACAGCCCCGTTGATATCGTTCGCGCGTCGGCGGCCGGTTTGTCGCCGACGGCGTCGAACGCAGCGAAGTCCGGTGGGATCCCGGCGCTGTCCCGCAACTGTGATGCCCCGCCCCTCTCCAGGGTGCTCGGGGACAAGCCAGGTCGCCTCGTCCGCGCCGACGACATCGGCCTCGCAGGAGGGGCGATCCGTCTCCACGGGTCCCGACACCTGCCGTGTCCCGGGACCTGGAGTTTTCGTTGAGATCCGTACCCCTGCTTCGTTCCGCCGCCGCGCTGCTGCTCGGCGCGCTCGTCCTCACCGGGTGCGGTGACTCGGACGACTCGAAGGACGGGAAGCCCCAGGACACACCCGCGGCGGCCGGCGGCTCCACCGGGGCGGGTCCCGACGCCAAGGCCTTCCCGGCGACGGTGGACTCCGGCGGCGCCAAGGTCACCATCGCGAGCGCGCCGAAGAAGATCGTCTCGCTGACCCCCACCGCCACCGAGATGTTGTTCGCGATCGGTGCCGGCAGCCAGGTCACCGCGGTCGACGACCAGTCGAACTTCCCGGCGAGCGCGCCCAAGACCAAATTGTCCGGCTTCAAGCCGAACATCGAGGCGATCACCAACTACACCCCGGACCTGGTGGTCGCCTCGGACGACATCGACGGCCTGGTCGCGGCGCTGAACAAGCTCAGGATCCCGGTCGTGCTGACCCCCGCGGCCAAGACCTTCGACGACTCGTACGCGCAGCTCACCGCGCTGGGCACGGCCACCGGCCACAGCCGGGAGGCCGGCGAGGTCGCGGCGAGGATGCGGACCGACATCGCGGGCATCGTCGCCGCGACGCCCAAGCCCGCGAGGCAGCTGAGCTACTTCCACGAGTTGGACAACACGCTCTACACCTCGACCTCCAAGACCTTCATCGGCCAGGTGTACGCGCAGTTCGGCCTGAAGAACATCGCCGACGAGGCGGACAAGGCCGGCACCGGCTACCCGCAGCTCTCCGCCGAGTACCTCGTGCAGGCCAACCCCGACCTGGTCTTCCTCGCCGACACCAAGTGCTGCGGCCAAAACGCCGACGTGGTGGCCAAGCGACCGGGCTGGGACACGGTGAACGCCGTGCGCAACGGCGGCGTGGTCGGGCTCGACGACGACATCGCCTCGCGCTGGGGGCCGCGCGTGGTGGACCTGGTCCGGGCCGTCTCCGGCGCGGTCACCAAGGCCGGCGCGACGCAGGGCTGACGGCCGGCTCGTGCGGGACCTCCTGCCCCACCGATCCCGACCGGCGGTACTGCCCCTGTTCTGCGCGGGCGTACTGCTGGTCGGCGTCGTCGTACTCGCGCTGACCGTCGGTGCGGCAGATCTGCCCGCGAGCGGGGTGGTGCTCGCACTGCTGGACAAGCTGCCGTTCGTGGACCTCGACCACGGCCTGTCCCCGGTCCAGTACGCGGTCCTGATGGACCTGCGGCTGCCCCGGGTGCTGGCCGCGGTGACCGTGGGCGGGCTGCTGGCCATGGCCGGCGCCGGCTACCAGGGCGTCTTCCGCAACCCGCTGGCCGACCCGTACCTGCTCGGCGCCGCCTCCGGCGCGGGCCTGGGCGCGACGCTGGTGATCGTGTACGCGGACGGCAACAGCGTGGGCGGGATCCCGGTGGTGCCGCTCGCCTCGTTCGTCGGCGCGATGGGCGGGGTGCTGCTCGCCTACGGACTCGGCACGAGCACGGGGCGCTCGGACGGCACCGCGAACCTGGTCCTGGCGGGGGTCGCGGTCGCCCAGTTCCTGGCCGCCGCGCAGACCTACGTGCAGTCCGCCAACACCGACGAACTGCGCCGGATCTACTCGTGGATCTTCGGCCGACTGTCCGGGATCGGCTGGGCCGACCTGCGGATGATCCTGCCGTACGCGCTGGTGAGCACCGCGGTGCTGCTCGTACACGGACGCCTGCTCGACGTCATGTCGGTCGGCGACGAGGAGGCCGCGGGCCTGGGCGTACGGGCCGGCCGGGTGCGCCTGGTGGTGCTGCTCGCCGCCTCCCTGGCCACCGCGTCGGCGGTCGCGATCAGCGGCCTGATCGGCTTCGTCGGCATCGTGGTGCCGCACATCGTGCGCCGCTTCGTGGGCGGCAGCTACCGCCGGGTCCTGCCCATGTCGCTGCTGTGCGGCGCGGCCTTCCTCGTGCTCACCGACCTGCTCGCGCGCACCCTCACCGCACCCGGCGAACTGCCGATCGGCGTGGTCACCGCGTTCGTCGGCGCGCCGTTCTTCGTCTTCGTGCTGCGCGGCACCCGCAAGGTGGACGTATGAGCGCCCGGTTGCTGCTGTGCGACACCGGCGTGGACCGCGACCGGGTCCCGGTCCTGCGCGGCGTGCACGCCGACGTCGAGCCGGGCGAGTGGCTCGCGGTGATCGGCCCCAACGGCGCGGGCAAGTCCACGCTGCTCAAGGCGGTCGCGGGACTGCTGCCCTATCTGGGCTCGATCAGCGTGGCCGGGCGCCCGGTCCGCGAAATGTCCCAGCGCGAACTCGGCCGCGGCATCGCCTACACCGCGCAGAGCCCGGTGGTGCCGGCGCAGATGCCGGTGCACGAGTACGTCCTGCTCGGCCGCACCCCGCACCTGGGCTATCTGGCCCGTCCCGGACGGCGCGACCGGGCGATCACCGACGAGGTGATCGAGCGGCTGGACCTGGGCCCGTTCGCCGGGCGGGACGTGGGCCGGCTCTCCGGCGGCGAGCGGCAACGGGTGGTGCTGGCCCGGGCGCTCGCCCAGCAGGCACCGGTGCTGCTCCTGGACGAGCCGACCACCGCGCTCGACCTGGGTCATCAGCAGCAGGTGCTGGAGATCGTGGACGGGCTGCGCCGCGACGACGGCCTGACCGTGCTCACCACGCTGCACGACCTGGGCGTGGCCGCGCAGTACGCGGATCGGCTGCTGATGCTGGTCGACGGGCGGCCGGTGGCGTCGGGGTCGGCCACCGAGGTGCTCACCCCCGAGTCGATCGCCGAGCACTACCAGGCTCGGGTGTCGGTCGACACCGGTCCGGACGGCCGCCCGCGGGTGCACCCGGTCCGCCCCGGGCACCTGGGCCGGGACACCGCCGAGGGGTCTCCGTGAGCACCCTGCCCCGCCCACGCGAGACGCCGGCCGCCTTGCTCCGCCCGCGAATCGTGTGGCGCGACGAGGACACCACCCGTCGCCCGGCCCTGCTGTGGCGGGCCGGCCCCGGTTGGCGCATGGCCTCCTCCGCACTGCTGGGCGGCGGCATCGGCGAACGCGCGTGGGTCCTCAACCTCCAGGTCCGCGCCGGCTACGACCGCATGGACCCGGTGACCCACCTGGAGGAGGTGGCCGCCCCACTGGATCTGACCGGCCCGGGCGTGGGCCTGATGACCGCCGCCGACGTCACCGCGTGGACACACGGCGCGGACGAGGGCGTCGAGGCGGCGGTGACCACCGGCATCGGCATCCCGACCTGGGCCGCCGACCCGGCCCCGGGCCGCCCCGGCGCACCCCCACCCGGCACGATCAACATCCTCGCGGCCATCCCCGCCCCCCTCTCCGACGCGGCCCTGATCAACGCGGTGGCCACCGCCACGGAAGCGAAGGTGCAGGCCCTGCTGGACGCCGGCTACGCCTGCACCGGAACCCCCTCGGACGCGGTATGCGTCGCGTCCCGCACCCCCACCCCCAACACCCCCACCGAACCCTTCGGCGGCCCCCGCTCCCTATGGGGCGCCCGCCTCGCCCGAGCGGTCTACACCGCCGTACTCCACGGCGCCCACACCGACCGCCACCGCAGACACCAAAATCCCCACGCCACGCCCACCCCCACATAACCGCCGCCCACCCCCCGGCGCGTCAGCACCCCCGACCCACCCCCACCCCAGCGATCGACGCGCGAAGCGCGGAGACCGGCGAAACCGCAAGCTTTGACTCCCTGCCCCGGACCAAAGCCCAAACCCCCGGCGCGTCAGCACCCCCGACCCACCCCACCCCAGCGATCGACGCGCGAAGCGCGGAGACCGGCGAAACCGCAAGCTTTGACCTCCTGCCCCGGAGCAAAGCCCAAACCCCCGGCACGTCAGCGCCCCACCCCAGCGATCGACGCGCGAAGCGCGGAGAGCGGCGAAGCCGCAAGCTTTGACTCCCTGCCCCGGACCAAAGCCCAAACCCCCGGCGCGTCAGCGCCCCCGACCCACCCCCACCCCAGTGATCGACGCGCGAAGCGCGGAGAGCGGCGGAGCCGCAGAACTTTGACTTCGTGCCCCGGAGCGAAGCGCAGGGACACGAAGTCACGAGCGAGGGGCCGCTTTTTCGCGGAGGAGCGAAGCGGGGGAGCGAAAAAGTGGTCCCTCGCGAGCCGGCGACGAAGTCGCCCAACAAACAGCAACGCCGCGGAACACGACTCCGGCCCACCACCCCGCGCCCCCACGACCCAGGCCCACCCCCCACGCCCCCCGCCCCCACCCCCACCCACGACACCCGCCCCGCCACCCCGCGCAACCTGCACC
>NZ_JBVHLU010000169.1:0-13939 GCF_055558835.1 Embleya sp. NPDC025285 | reverse complement strand
ACACCACCGCCACCGCACCCGGCGACGCCACCACCCGAGCCTCGAACAACCCCACAACCGAAACCGAATCCCGATCCACAGCGGTGTCGTTCCACCCCACCAACACCCGAGACCGCTCATCGTCGGTGAGCACATCGACCGCGGCGAGCCGAGTGTCCGGCGCAGCGGCGACCGTCCGCAGTACCCGGACCAGCCGCTCGGCGATCTCCGCCACCGAGTCCGCGTCGAACAGATCGGCGGCGCCGGTCAGACCCCCCGAAAGACCGATCGCGCGACCACGCTCGTCCACGATCTCCGCGAGGCTCAGTTCCAGGTCGAACTTCGACGCCGGCTTGATTCCCGAGACCGTCTCGACGTCCAGACCGTCGAGCTCCAACCCGGCCCGACCGGCGTTCTGCAGCGTCAACATCACCTGGAACAGCGGATGCCGCGCCAACGACCGCGCCGGCGCCAACTCCTCCACCAACCGCTCGAACGGCACATCCTGATTCCCGAACGCCGCCAGGCCCGTCTCGCGAACGCGGCCCAGCACGTCCCGGAAGGCCGGATCGCCGGACAGGTCGGTGCGCAACACGAGCGTGTTGACGAAACACCCGACCAGCTCGTCCAGCCCTTCGTCCGTCCTCCCCGCCACGGCCGACCCGATCGGGATATCCGTCCCGGCACCCAACCGCGACAACAACACCGCCAACGCCGCCTGAAGCACCATGAACACCGTGACGCCTTCGGACCGCGCCAACTCGACCAATCGGCCGTGTAGTTCGCTCGAAACCTCGACTGGGACGCTGTGGCCGGCGCGGCTCGCCACCGCCGGACGCGGGCGGTCGACCGGCAGTTCGAGCTCCTCCGGGACGCCCGCCAGTGCCTCGCGCCAGAAACCCACCTGTCGCGCAAGCACACTGTCCGGATTGTCGGCCGTGCCGAGCAACTCCCGCTGCCACAGCGCGTAGTCGGCGTACTGGGCCGGCAACGGCGCCGCCCACTCGGGCGCCCGTCCCGCGCGTCGGTCCGCGTAGGCCAGCGCGATGTCCCGGCCCAGGGGTCCCCAGGACCAGCCGTCTCCCGCGATGTGGTGGAGCACCACCACCAGGACGTGTTCGCGGGCGTTCACGGACAGCAGCCACACCCGGATCGGCGGCTCGGTCGTCAGGTCGAAGGTGCACGTCGCCATTCGGGCCACCTCGGCCACCACGTCGTCCGCCGCGACGTCGACGAAGGTCGGCTGCCATGCGACCTCGTCGGAGCCCGGAATCTCCTGGTACGGCTCGCCGTCCACGACGGTGAACACGGTGCGCAGCACCTCGTGCCGGGCGATCACGTCACGCAGCGCCGCGCGCAGGGCCGTACGGTCCGGGTCGCCCGTCAGGCGGGCGACCACCGGGATGTTGTAGGTCGGGTCGGGGCCGTCCAACTGGTCGAGGAACCACAGCCGTTGCTGGGCGTAGGAGAGCGGGATGCGCTCCGGGCGGCTCCGGGCGGCCAGGGCCGTTCGGGCCGGATCGGCGCCGGCGAGCGCGGTGGCGAGGCCCGCCGGGGTCGGTGTCTCGAACAGGGCTCGGACCTCGAGTTCCACGCCCAGCGCGGAGCGGGCCCGGGAGATGAGTCGGGTGGCCAGGAGCGAGTGGCCGCCCAGTTCGAAGAAGTTGTCGTCCACGCCCACCGCGTCCAGGCCGAGGATGTCGGCGAAGACGCCGCACAGGATTTCCTCCCGCGGGTTGGCGGGCCCGCGTCCGGTCGATTCGGCGGCACCGGGTTCCGGCGCAGGCAGCGCGTCGCGGTCGAGCTTGCCGTTGCCGGTGAGGGGCAGTGCGTCCAGGACGACCAGGGCCGAGGGAAGCATCTGCTCGGGCAGCCGTCGGGCCAGGAACGCCCGTACCGTGTCGACCGGTTCCTCGTCGTCGCGGTTCGCGTCGAGGACGAGGTAGGCGATCAGACGGGGGCCGCCCGGTGCGTCCTCACGGGCGATCACCGCGGCCTGGGCGACCAGGGGGTGGGTGAGGATGGTGGCCCGGATCTCGGCGGGTTCGATCCGGAAGCCTCTGATCTTGACCTGGTCGTCGGCCCGACCCGCGAAGGCGAGTCGTCCGTCCGGGGTCCAACGGGCTCGGTCGCCGGTGCGGTACATGCGCTCACCCGTGCCGAACGGGCAGGCCACGAAGCGCTCACCGGTCAGCCCGGGTCGGTTCGTGTAGCCGCGCGCGAGGCCGGCGCCGGCGATGTGGAGTTCGCCGGTCACCCCGATCGGCACCGGGTTCAGGGCGTCGTCGAGGACGTAGGCCCGGGTGTTGCCGATGGGGGTGCCGATCGGGACCACGCCGTGCTCGACCATCTCGGCGGTCAGCCGGGTGGTGGTGACGCCGATAGTGGTCTCGGTCGGCCCGTAGTGGTTGAACACGGCGCGGTCGCCGGCCGCGTGCAGCAGGTCGCGTACCCACGGCGCCGGGGCCGCCTCACCACCCAGGATCAGGGTGCGGGCGGGCAGTACGGCGGCCGGGCCGCCGCGTTCGGCGAGCGCGGCCAGGTGGGAGGGTACGGCCTTGACGTGATCGATCCGGTGTTCGGCCAGGTAGTCGGTCACGGCTTGGGGGTCGAGCACGGTGTCGGCGTCGAGGATGTGCAGGTGGCCGCCGCTGACCAGGGAGGTGAACACGGTCGTATTGCCCAGGTCGGTGACCTGGGACTGCAGCAGCGCGTAGCGGGCTCCCGGTGTGCCGAGGCCGATGCGTGCGGGCACCGAGGTCACGTAGTTGGCCAGCGCACCGTGGGTGACCGCGACGCCCTTGGGTGTGCCGGTCGAACCGGACGTGTAGATCACGTAGGCCAGTCCGGCCGGATCGAGCACCGGATCCGGTACGGGGTCCGCCGTGCCCGGGCCGGTGGTCAGGTCGTCCATCGAGACCATGCGCACCTTGCCTGCCGGGAGGTCGTCCAGGACCTCTTCGGTGGCGATCAGCAGCACGGCCCGGCTGTCCGTGAGCAGGAAGGCGATCCGGTCCACCGGTTGGCGGGCGTCGATCGGGACGTACGCGGCGCCGGCCTGCCACACGCCCAGGATCGCCGAGGTCATCGCGAGGCCCTGGGGCAGGCACAGGCCCACCACCGACTCCGGTCCGACGCCGGATCCGAGCAGGTATCGGGCCACCCGGTCGGCGTGCTCGCGCAGTTCGGCGTACGAGGTGTGCGTTTCGCCGCAGGTCACCGCCGGGGCGCCGGGGGTACGTGCCGCCTGGGCGCGGAAGAGTTGCGCGATGGTGTGGTGCGGGACGTGGAGCGTGGTGTCGTTCCACTCGGCCAGCACGCGGGTCCGCTCGGCCTGGTCGAGCAGGTTCACCCGGCCGGCCCGGATGTCGGGGGTTTCGGTCACCGCGCGCAGCACCCGGACCCAGCGCTCCGCGATGGTACGGGCCGAATCCGCGTCGAACAGGTCGACGGCGGCGGTCACCGACCCGGTGAGTCCGGCGGGTTGGGCCTGCTCGTCGAAGGTCTCGGCCACCATGACGTCGAGGTCGAACTTCACCCCGGGGCGTTCTTCCGGCAACAACTCGACGGTGACGTCGGGCAGTTCCAGAACCGTTTCGACGCTTTCCTGCATCGTCAGCACGACCTGGAAGAGCGGGTGTCGGGCCGTGGACCGGGTGGGGGCGAGTTCTTCGACGAGTCGCTCGAAGGGCACGTCCTGGTGGGCGAAGGCGCCCAGGGTGGTGCGTCGGACCCGGGCCAGCAGTTCGGTGAATTCGGGGTCGCCGGTGAGGTCGGTGCGCACGACGAGCGTGTTGACGAAGCAACCGATCAGGGGGTCCAGCGTCTCGTCGGTACGGCCGGCGACCGCCGAGCCGATCGGGATGTCCGTACCGGCGCCCAGACGGGACAGCAGCAGGGCCAGGGCCGCCTGGAGCACCATGTAGACGGTCACGCCCTCGGCCCGGGCCAGTTCCACCAGCGCGCGGTGCAGGTCCGCGGGCACGTCGAGCGGGACGCTGTGCCCGAGATGGCCGGCCACGGCGGGCCGGGTGCGGTCGGCGGGCAGGGCCAACTCCTCGGGGGCGCCGGCCAGGGCCGTGCGCCAGTGGTCGATCTGGGCCCGGATCGGGCTGTCCGGATCGTCCTCCGAGCCGAGGAACTCCCGCTGCCACAGCGCGTAGTCCGCGTACTGCACCGGCAACGGCGCCCAGTTCGGCGCCCGGTTCGCCCGCCGGGCCGTGTACGCGGTCGAGATGTCGCGGCCGAGCGGTCCCATCGACCAGCCGTCGGCGGCGATGTGGTGCACCACCACGACCAGCACGTACGCGCCGAGTCCGAGGGTGGAGGCGGGACCGGAATCGGAACCGGTCCGGGCCTCGGCTCCGGCGTCGGGAGTCTCACCATCGCCCGCGAACAGCCAGGCTCGAAACGGGGGTTCCACCGCGAGGTCGAACGCGTGCGTCGCCGCGCGTTGTACGGCCGAGGCAAGCTCGTCCTCCGGGAGGTGAATCGTCGACAGGCTCCACCCCACCTCGTCCGTCGGCAGGATCCGCTGGTACGGACGGCCGTCCTCGGCCGGAAGCACCGTGCGCAGCACCTCGTGCCGCTCCAGCACGTCGCGCAGCGCGGCGGACAGCGCCGCCGGGTCCGGATCTCCGGACAGCCGCAGGATGATCGGTGCGTTGTAGGTGGTGCCGCGCCCTTCCAACTGGGCCAGGAACCAGAGTCGTTGTTGTGCGAAGGACAGCGGGATCCGGCCGGGGCGAGGCCGCGCGGCGAGCACGGGCCGGTTCCGGGTCGAGCCGGTGATCGTGCCGGACAGGTGGGCGGCGAGGCCGGCGGGGGTGGAGGTGCGGAACAGCTCGCGCATCTCCAGGTCGACGCCCAGCAGTGCGCGGACGCGGGAGATCAGTCGGGCGGCGAGCAGCGAGTGGCCGCCGAGTTCGAAGAAGTTGGCGTCCGGTCCCACCGCCGCCAGGTCCAGGACGTCGGCGAAGATCCCGCGGAGGATGTCCTCTTCCGGGGTGGTCGACCTGTCGACGGCCGTGTGCCGGCGCGGGTCGGGCAGCGCGCTTCGGTCGATCTTGCCGCTGACGGTCAGCGGGAACGCGGGCAGCGGCACGATCGCCGTGGGCACCATGTACTCCGGCAGTCGCTCGACCAGGTACCGGCGCAGCGCCTCGGCCGTGGCGCCGTCACCCCACACATCGAGGCCGGCGACCGTGTCGACGGCGCCGCCGTGGGCCTCGCCCGAGGACTCCGGGCCGACCACGTAGCCCAGCAGTCGCCGGTCGCCGGATTCGCTCTCCCGGGCGATCACCACGGCCTGGCCGACGAGGGGATGGGTCCGCAGTGCCGCCTCGATCTCGGCGGGCTCGATTCGGAAGCCTCTGATCTTGATCTGTTCGTCGACCCGCCCGGCGAAGGCGAGTTGCCCGTCGGGGGTCCGGCGCACCCGGTCTCCGGTGCGGTACATCCGCCCGCCGGCCCGGAACGGGTCGGCGACGAAGCGTTCGGCGGTCAGCCCCGGGCGGCGCAGGTAGCCCCGGGCCAGGCCGGCGCCGGCGACGTAGAGCTCGCCGGTGACCCCGATCGGGACCGGCGCGAGGCAGTGGTCGAGGACGTACACCCGGGAGTTGGTGATCGGCGTGCCGATGTCGGGGTCGGTGTCCGGGTGCAGGGGCCGGGACATGGTCGCGCAGACGGTGGTCTCGGTCGGCCCGTAGGCGTTGATCATGCGTCGGCCGGGTGCCCATCGGCTCGCCTGTTCGCGGCCGAGGGCCTCGCCGGCGGAGACCAGGGTGCGCAGGCAGGTCAGCTCTCGGGGGTCGAGGACGGGGAGCACCGCCGGGGGCAGCGTGGCGTGGGTGACGCGGTGTCGGGTGATCACGTCGGCGAGGCCGCCGCCGGGGAGCAGTTCCTTGGCCGGGGCGACCACCAGGGCCGCGCCGGTGCATAGCGCCATCACGATTTCCCAGGTCGCGGCGTCGAATCCGATGGAGGCGAATTGCAGGATCCGGCTGTCCGGGGTGACGTCGAGCCGGTCGACCTGGGCGGTGACCAGGGAGGCGATGCCGGCGTGGGTCAGGGCCACGCCCTTGGGTCTTCCGGTGGAGCCCGAGGTGTAGATCACGTAGGCGAGGTCGGCGAGCCGGGCGCGGGTGGGGATCGGGTCGGCGGGTCGGGCGTCGATCGCGGTGCGGACCGAGGGGTCGTCGAGGGCGACGGTGAGCAGGCCGCGGACGGGGAGGTCGTCGAGGAGGTCGTCGGAGCCGAGCAGGACCGAGGCGCGGCTGTCGGTGAGCATGTACGCGAGGCGTTCGAGTGGTTGGCGCGGGTCGACGGGCAGGTAGGCGGCGCCCGCCTTGAGTACGGCGGTCAGTGCGACGATCAGGTCGACGCCTCGGTCCAGGACCACCGCGACCACCGATTCGCGGCCCACCCCCAGTGCGGTCAGGTGGGCCGCCAGGCGGTTCGCGCGGGCGTCCAGTTCGGCGTAGTCGATCCGGTCGGTGTCGCAGAGCACGGCGGGGGCGTGCGGTGTGTGTTCGACCCGGGCGCGGAACATGTCGGTGGCGGTCAGGGCCGGTACCGGGGCGGTGGTGTCGTTGCCGCGGGTGGTGAGCGTGTGCCGCTCGTCCGGGTCGAGCAGGTCGATCCGGCCGATCGGGTCGGCGGGGTCGGCGGCGGCGATGCGGTGCAGCATGCGCAGGAAGCGGGTGGCGAGGTCGCCGGCCGTCTCGGGGTCGTGCTGGTCGAGGTTGACGTCGACGTCGATGTCCAGGCCGGTGTCGGCGGATCGGTCGTAGACGTTGAGCTGGCGGTCGACGATCGGGCCGTGTGAGAGGTTGCGGACGGTGGCGGGGCAGTCGCCGAAGCGCATCGAGTAGTCGAAGCTCATCACGTTCACGACCAGGCCGCACAGCGCGGCGCCGTCGACGCTGTTGAGGTCGCGGAGCATGTCCTCGTAGCGGTAGCGCTGGTGGCGCAGGCCGGAGAGCACGGCGGTGGAGGTCTGTGCGACGAGTTCACCGACGGTGGTTCGCGGGTCCAGTCGCAGTGGCAGCGGCATCACGTTGGAGGTCATGCCGGGGATGGCGAGTGCGCGACGCCCGGTTCGGCCCAGGACGGGAATGCCCAGGATCACGTCGCGCGCGCCGGTGCCGCGGTGTTGGTGCGCGGCGGCGGCGGCGATGACCAGTGCGGGGAGGTTGGTGCGCAGCCGGGCCGCGGCGGCCTTGAGTCGGGTGGTGTCGTGCGGGTCGACCGCGGCGCTGTGCCGGGTCTGCGCGCTGGGCAGGCTGCGCGCGTACCGGGTGTCCGGGGACGAGGTCTCGGCGGGGCCCGAGAGCGTGTCGTGCCAGTACCGCCGGTCCCGTTCGAAGTGTGCCGAGGCGCGGTAGGCGCGGTCGGCGTCGATCAGCACCGAGACCGATTCCAGGGGCGGTTCGTCGGGGGTGCGGCCGGCCAGCAGCGCGGTGTAGACGCGGGCGACCCGGTCGGCGATCAGCGACCCCGCGTGGCCGTCCATCACGAGGTGGTGGGCGCGTTGGTACCACAACACCCGGCCGGGCGCCAGGGTGAGCACGACGGAGGTGAACAGGCGGTCGGTGCAGGGGTCGAGCCTGCGGGCCAGGTCGCGGCGCATCCAGTTTTCGGCGGCGGCTCGCGGGTCGGCTTCGGCGCCGACGTCGACCACGCGCACGGGGTGCTCGTCCGCCGGGTCCGGGTATTGGCGGGGTGCGCCGTCGAGGGTGCGAAAGCGGAGCCGGTGGGTCTCGGCCTGGTCGAGCACGCGGCGTACGGCGCTCACGAACAGGTCCACGTCCACGTCGCCGTGGATTTCCAGGTATTCGCCGACGTTGTAGACCGTGTGCTCCGGCGCCACCTGGTGCGCGTACCATACGCCCAGTTGACCGGCCGTCAGTTCCCAAAGCCCAGGCGCGGTTGCGGCCATTCGCTCTCCCCCAGGTGATGTCGGCGGCCGCGACCGGGAGAAGGTCGGTACTTCTCCATAGAGATCCGTGATGACCGGCCGAGACGAGTGTGGTCCGCGGCGTGTGCCGATTCGGGAATCCGTCGTCGGTTTCACCCGTGCGTCGACGGTATTCTCGGCCGGATCCGACTCGACCGGATTCGCTGCCGCCCTTCCGGTCGAGGGCGTCCGGCCTTGCCGGGGCGGCTTTTTCGGGATTCTCCTCGCTTCCGGCCGTCATCCTCATCAGCGTGCTCGGGGGATGTCAACCGGCCGATCGGGGGCGGGCGTTCGGCGGATCGGGCGCCGCTCGTTCAACTGCGGCGGCGCCACGGTTGAACACCCGCGGGCCCCGCTCGCGGGCGTCGTCCCAGGTGGTCGCGTTGAGCCCGGCGGCCTGCCGATGACATGGTGAATCGCGGCGGGATCGCGGCGAGCCGGTCGCCTCGGCGCCCGCTACGGTCGGGGCGCGGACGCTCGGGCCGGCGTGGCCCGGGGGCGGCATCCCGTTCCCGACGGCGAATGGAACTCATCGACCATGCCTTTCCTGCACGCCAATGGCATCCGTCTTTCCTACGAGCGCTCGGGTCGCGGGGAAAGTGTTCTTCTCATCATGGGTTCGGGCGCCGCGGGTCGGGTCTGGACCATGCATCAGACACCCGCGCTGCATCGGGCCGGATTCGAGACGGTCGTCTTCGACAATCGGGGAATCGCGCCCTCGGATGCTCCGCCGGGGAAATATTCGCTCGAGGACATGGTGGCCGATACCAAAGGTCTGATCGACGCGTTGGATCTGGCTCCCTGTCGCCTGGTCGGGCTTTCCCTGGGTGCTTTGATCGCACAGGAACTCGCGCTGCACCACCCGGAGTCGGTGCGCAGTGCGGTGCTCATCGCCACGCGGGCCCGTTCGGACGCCCTCCGGCGGGCGCAGACCCTCGCGGAGCGGGCGGTGGATCAGGACGGTGTCCGCCTGCCGCCCGCCTATCGCGCGTTGAACACGGCGATCCAGATGTTGTCGCCGACCACGTTGAACGACGACGACTCGGCCGCGACGTGGCTGGAGATCTTCGAGTTGTCCGGCGACGCGGATTCCACCGGTGGCCAGGCCTGGGTGGACCTGGACGTGGATCGGCGTGCGGAGTTGGGCCGGATCACCGTGCCGTGTCGGGTGGTGGCGTTCGCCGACGATCTGATCTCGCCCGTGCATCTGGCCGCAGAGGTGGCCGACGCCATCCCGGACTGCGACCTGGTCACGATCCCCCACGCGGGCCATCTGGGCCACCTGGAACGTCCCGAGGAGGTCAACTCGGTGATCGTCGAGTTCCTCGAAAAGTACTGAGAGGAAGTTCCGTGAGCATGATGGCCGCCCCGGGCATGGGGCCGACGCTGCGCCTGGACGATTCGATCACCCGGCAGCGGGTCTCGCCGGGCACGGTCCGGCGCGTGCTCCCGTACGCGGGCCGCCATCGCCACTGGGTGGTGTTGGCGCTGGTGGCGACGATCGTGGACGCGGTCATCATGGCCGCGAGTCCGTTGATGTTGAAGACGGTCATCGACGACGGCATCCGGCCGGGCGACTTCTCCGTCGTGGTGTGGTTGTCCGTGACCATCGCGGTGTTGGCCGTGGTGGACGCGGGCGCGATCTACTGCCAGGCGTGGTTCTCCGGGCGGGTGGGCGAGGGGTTGGTCTACGAGCTGCGCACCGAGGTGTTCACGCACGTACAGCGGCAGCCGTTGGCGTTCTTCACCCGCACCCAGACCGGGTCCCTGGTCAGCCGGTTGAACACCGACATCATCGGTGCGCAGCAGGCGGTGACGACGTTGTTGACGCAGGCGGTGTCCACGTTCCTGACGGTCGGACTGGTGCTGGCCGCGATGTTCTACCTCTCGTGGCAGATCACCCTGGCCGCGCTGGTGCTGATCCCGATCTTCCTGGTGCCCGCGCGGTACTTCGGTCGGGCCATGCAACGACTGGCCCGGGAGGAGATGCAACTCGACGCCGAGATGGGCTCGATGATGAACGAGCGCTTCAACGTCTCGGGCGCAATGCTGGTCAAGCTGTACGGCCGCCCGGTGGAGGAGTCCGACGCGTTCGCGCGGCGGGCGGCCCGGGTGCGGGACATCGCGGTGGTCTCCAACGTGTACGCGCGGCTGTTCTTCATCCTGGCGACGTTGTTGACCGCGCTGACCACCGCGCTGGTCTACGGGTTCGGCGGGCGGCTGGCCATCGACGGCACCCTGGAGATCGGCGCGCTGGTGGCGATGGTCGCGCTGTTGTTGCGGTTGTACGGGCCGATCAATCAACTCTCCAGTATTCAGGCGAGTTTCATGACCGCGCTGGTGAGCTTCGACCGGGTCTTCGAGGTGTTGGACCTGCAACCGCTGATCGTGGAGCACCCGCGGGCGCACGACCTGCCCGCGGCGGGCGACGACGGCACGTCGGGCCTGGATCTGGAGTTCGACGACGTGTGGTTTCGCTATCCGAGCGCCGAGGAGGTCTCGTTGGCCTCGTTGGAGAGCACCGGCGCGCGGGTGCGGGAGTCGGCGCAGGACGACTGGACGTTGCGGGAGTTGAGCTTCACCGTGCCGCAGGGCGGGATGACCGCGCTGGTCGGCTCCTCGGGCGCGGGCAAGACCACGATCACCAATCTGGTACCGCGGCTGTACGACCCGGTTCGCGGCGCGGTCCGGGTGGGCGGGCACGACCTGCGCGAGCTGACCCTGACCTCGCTTCGGGACACGATCGGCGTGGTCACCCAGGACGCGCACCTGTTCCACGACACGATCCGGGCGAACCTGCTGTATGCCCGCCCGGAGGCGACCGAGGCCGAGGTGGTCGCCGCGTGCGAGGCGGCCCGGATCCAGGAGGTGATCGACGCGTTGCCCGAGGGCCTGGACACCGTGGTCGGTGACCGCGGCCACCGGCTCTCCGGCGGCGAGAAGCAACGGGTGGCGCTGGCGCGGCTGTTGCTGAAGTCGCCGCCGATCGTGGTGCTGGACGAGGCGACCGCGCACCTGGATTCGGAGTCCGAGGCGGCGATCCAGCAGGCGTTGGAGACCGCGCTCAAGGGCCGGACCTCGCTGGTGATCGCGCACCGCCTGTCCACGATCCGCGACGCCGACCAGATCCTGGTGGTGGACGCGGGTCGGATCGTGGAACGCGGCACGCACCACGGCCTGTTGGCGGCCGGCGGGATCTACGCCGACTTGTACCGCACGCAGTTCGCCGAGCGGAAGGACGTCCCGGATCCGGACCTGCTCCCGGAGACCTCCGCGCCGGGACCGGCCTGACCGCTACGCCCCTCTCCCCCGTCCCACCGCCCCGGTCCGCCCGGGAACGGCCGGGGTACGCCGCGATGTCGCGGCGTACCCCGGCCGTTTCGTCGTTTCGCCGGTGGGCGATCGTGTTCGAATCCGTGTGCGCCACGCCACACACAGTAGACTAAAGTGCTAGCATCCTAGTTAAAGCGGAGTGACCATGATCGACTTCCATTTGGACACCCGCTCCGGTGTATCCCCGTACCTGCAGTTGGTCCATCAGGTCCGACAGGCCCTGCGTCTGGGCATGTTGTCGGTCGACGACCAACTGCCGACGGTCAAGGAGGTCGTCTCCAAGCTCGCGATCAACCCCAACACCGTGCTCAAGGCCTATCGCGAGCTCGAACACGAGGGCCTGGTCTCGCCCAGGCCGGGCGTGGGCACCTTCGTCACCCGCACTCTCACCGACGGCTCGCTGGCGGCACACGAGAGCCTGCGCGAGGAGTTGCGGAGCTGGTTGGACCGGGCCCAGGAAGCGGGCCTGACCACGGACAGCATCGAGGCTCTGCTCATGACCACCTTCCGGACCACGCTGCGGTCCACCGAAGCAGCCCATACGGAAAACGTGCGAACACCAGAAAGGTGAGGCAATGACTCCGGTTCTGGAAACCGAGGGACTCGGCAAGCGCTACGGCCGGCACGACGCCCTGGCCGACTGCACGCTGAGTGTGCCCTCCGGACGCATCATCGGCCTGGTCGGCCCCAACGGGGCCGGCAAATCGACGCTGCTGGGTCTGACCTGCGGCCTGATCGCCCCGACCGCGGGCACCATCAGCGTGCTCGGCAACCGACCCGCCGCGAGCGCCGACCAGTTAGCCCGGGTCGGTTTCGTCGCGCAGGACACCCCGGTCTACCCGGGCCTGACGATCGCCGACCACCTGCGCATGGGGGCGCGGCTGAACCCGCGCTGGGATCGGCGGCTGGCCGAGGAGCGGATCCGCCAACTCGGCCTGGACCCGGCACAGAAGGCCGGCCGCCTCTCCGGCGGCCAGCGCGCCCAACTCGCGCTCACCATCGCCGCGGCCAAACGCCCCGAGTTGCTGATCTTCGACGAACCGGTGGCCGCCCTCGACCCGCTCGCGCGCCGCGCGTTCCTCCAGAACCTGATGGAGGTCGTGGTCGAGATCGACGTGAGCATCATCCTCTCCTCGCACCTGCTCTCCGACCTGGAGCGGGTCAGCGACTACCTGATCGTGCTCGCCGCCGGGCGCGTGCAACTCGCCGGGGAGGTGGACGAACTGCTGGCCAGCCACTACCGCTTGACCGGAGCACGCGGCGAACTCGACGCGCTGCCCGAGGCGATCGACGTGGTCACCGCCGAACACACCGCCCGCCAAAGCACCTTGGTGGTGCGGACCTCCGGCTCGGTGCCGCACCATGTCAGTGCCGCCGAGCATGTGGACCTGGAGGACATGGTCCTGGCCTACATGACCCAGGCCGCCGACAGCGCCGCGGGCCTGCCCGCGCCGCGCACCCGGATCCAGACCTCGGAGGCCCCACGATGATCTGGCTCACCTGGCGACAATTTCGCACCCAGGCCCTGATCGCGCTCGGCGCGCTGGCCGTGCTGGCGATCTACCTGGTCTTCCTCGGCCTGTCCATCCGCGACGACTACGACGCGCACATCGTCGGCTGCCAGGCGCTGAACACCTGCGCCACCGCGAAGGACGCCTTCGAATCCGACTACAAGGCGCAACTGACCCTCCTCGGGGCCCTGCTCATCGTCGTCCCCGCCGTCCTGGGCACCTTCTGGGGCGCGCCGCTGGTCACCCGCGAGCTGGAGAGCGGCACCCACCGACTCGTCTGGAACCAGAGCGTGACCCGTGCGCGTTGGCTCGCGGTCAAGCTCGCCGTGATCACCGTCGCCGCGCTGATCCTCACCGGAGTCTTCTCCGCCCTGCTGACCTGGGCGGCCCGCCCCTTCGACCGGCTCCAGGGCACCCGGTTCACCCCGCTCGTCTTCGACGCGCGCAACCTCGTGCCGCTCGGCTACGCCGTCTTCGCGTTCGTCCTGGGCACCACCATCGGCCTGCTGATCCGCCGCACGCTGCCGGCCATGGCCGTCACGCTGGTGCTCTTCGCCGTCGTGCAGGTGGTGATGCCGTACGTGCGGCCGCACATGCTCCCGGCGAAGGAGGCGGCGGTCGCGGTGAACGGCACCACGCTGCCCCGGGTGAGCAGCTTCATCCTGGACGGCGACGCCGGCGGACCGGACGAACGGGTCTCCACCGGCGCGACGCTGCGCATCGAGGACTACCGCATGCCCGGCGCGTGGGTGCTGACCGGATCCACCAAGATCCGCACCGCCGACGGCAAACCCGCCACCACCGGCCCCGAAGTGCAGAGCTGCCTGGAGCCCGCGAAGTCCGGGTTGGCCGAGTCCGGCGAGTGCCTGGCCGCGCAGAACCTGCACTTCGACGTGAAATACCAGCCCGCCGGCCGGTACTGGACCTTCCAGTGGGCCGAGACCGCGATCTTCCTCGGCGGCGCGCTGCTGCTCGCGGGCTTCGCGCTCTGGCGCATTCCCCGCAACCTCACCTGAGCCGGTACCCGATGGCCGGTCCGATCGTGCCGGCCACCGCCCCCGTTCCCTGCCCCGGACCCACGACAGGGAGGGCGGGGGGGGGGGGGGGGGGGGGGGGGGGGGGGGGGGGGGGGGGGGGGGGGGGGGGGGGGGGAGGAGGG
>NZ_JBVHLU010000168.1:0-14429 GCF_055558835.1 Embleya sp. NPDC025285 | reverse complement strand
CAGCTCGCCCGGGGTTACGTCGGTCGCCCGGGTCTCACCGGTGAACGTTTCGTGGCCTGCCCGTTCGGTTCCGGCGAGCGGATGTATCGCACCGGTGACCGGGCCCGGTGGACCCACGACGGTCAGGTGCTGTTCGCCGGCCGGGTCGACGATCAGGTCAAGATCCGGGGCTTCCGGATCGAACCCGCCGAGGTGCAGGCCGCGCTCGCCGCGCACCCCGACGTCGCGCAGGCCGCGGTCGTCGCCCGCACCGACGAGACCTCGGGCACCCATCTGGTCGCCTACGTCGTCCCCGCCCGAGACGCCGCCACACCCCCGGCGGCCCTGCCCGACACCCTCCGGCGGTTCGCCGCCGGCCGTCTGCCCGAGTACATGGTCCCCGCCGCCGTCGTCGCCCTCGACGCACTCCCGCTCACGAGCAACGGCAAACTCGACCGCAAAGCCCTCCCCGCACCCGACCACCACACCGAACCAGGCCGGGAGCCGCGCACCGTGCGCGAGGAGATCCTGTGCGGTGTGTTCGCGCAGGTGCTCGGGCGCGATGCCGTCGGGATCGACGACAACTTCTTCGAACTCGGCGGGCATTCGTTGCTCGCCACCCGGCTCGCGTCCCGGATTCGCAGCACGCTCGGCGTCGAACTGGAGATTCGCGAGCTTTTCCGGACGCCCACCGTCGCCGGGGTGGCGGCCGTGTTGGACGACGCGGACACGGCGCGGGCCGCGGTGACGGTGCGGGAGCGGCCGGAGCGGATCCCGCTGTCGTTCGCCCAGTACCGGCTCTGGTTCCTGGAGCAACTGGAGGGGCGCAGCGCGACGTACAACGCCCCGAACGTGCTTCGGCTGGTCGGCAGGCCCGACGTCGACGCGCTGGCGGCGGCGTTCCGGGACGTGATCGCCCGGCACGAGGTGCTGCGGACGGTGCTCGCGGTCGCCGACGGTGAGCCGTACCAGCGGATCCTGCGCCCGGATGAGGTGGCGTGGGAGTTGTGCCGGGTGGAGGCGGCCGACGCGGACGAGTCGGCCGGCGCGGTGGCGCGGGCCAGTGGGTACGCCTTCGATCTGTCGGCGGAGCCTCCGCTGCGGGCGTCGTTGATCACGGTCGGGCCGGAGGAGCACGTCCTGGTCGTGGTGGTCCATCACATCGCCGCCGACGGCTGGTCGATGGCGCCGCTGGGACAGGACCTCTCGATCGCCTACGCGGCCCGGCGGGCGGGCCGGGAGCCGGACTGGGCGCCGCTGCCGGTGCAGTACGCGGACTACGCGCTGTGGCAACGCGAGTTGCTGGGCGGCGACCAGGACCCGGACAGCGTGTTGTCGCGTCAGGTGGCGTACTGGCGGGACGCGCTGGCCGATGCGCCGGAGGAACTCGCGCTGCCCGTGGAGCGCCCGCGCCCGGCGGTCGCCAGTCACCTCGGGCACACCGTGCCCCTGGAACTGTCGGCGGACCTGCACGCGCGGCTCGTGGAGGTGGCGCGGGCCGAGGGCGTGACGGTGTTCATGGTCCTCCAGGCCGCGCTGGCGGTGTTGTTGGCGAAGCTGGGCGCGGGTACGGACATCCCGATCGGGTCGGCGGTCGCGGGGCGCACCGACGAGAGCCTGGACCCGCTGATCGGGTGCTTCGTCAACACCCTGGTCATCCGTACCGACCTGTCCGCCGATCCCACCTTCACCACCGTTCTGGCCCGGGTGCGGGAGGCGGGGCTGGGGGCGCTGGGGCATCAGGACGTGCCGTTCGAACGGCTCGTGGAGGAGCTGGCGCCCGCTCGATCGTCGGCTCGCCATCCGCTCTTCCAGGTGGTTCTGACCATGCAGAACACCCTCGACGCGAGTGTCGCCCTGCCCGGTCTGGCGGTCGAGGTCCGGCCCGGGCCGCGGCCGGGGGTGAAGTTCGATCTCGACGTGATGATCGCCCAGGTGTTCGACGAGCTGGGCCGGCCGGCCGGACTGCGCGGCGGGTTGACCGCGTCGGCGGACCTGTTCGATCCGGATTCGGTGCGCGCGATGGGTGCGCGGTGGGTGCGGGTGCTGGAGACGGTGCTCGCCGATCCGGGCGTGCGGGTGGGCGCGGTGGACGTGCTCGACGAGGACGAGCGCGCCCGGGTGCTGGTGGAGTGGAACGATACGCGGGTCGACCCGCCGACGCCGTCGGTGCCCGAGTCGTTCGCCGCGCAGGCGGCGCGGACCCCGGACGCGATCGCGGTCGAGTGCGCCGGCGTCGAGATCTCGTACGCCGAACTGGCGGCGCGCGCAGCGCGGTTGGCCCGGGTGCTGCGCGGGCGCGGGGTCGGCCGCGGTTCGGTGGTGGCGCTGTGTCTGCCCCGAGGGTCGGACATGATCGCCGCGATCCTCGGCGTGTGGCGGGCGGGCGCGGCGTACCTGCCCATCGATCCGAGCCATCCCGCGGATCGGATCGCCTTCCTGCTCGCGGACGGTCGCGCGGTCATCCTGGTCGGGACCGAGGACCTGCTGGAGGACCTGCCGGCCGGTCGGCTGCCCACCGTTGCGATCGACGACCCGGACGGGGTCGACGACTCGGACCCGGTCGGCACCGACCCGGAGGGGGCGCACGCGACCCCGATTGCGCGCCCGCATCCCGACGAACTGGCCTATGTGATCCACACGTCCGGGTCGACCGGACGGCCGAAGGGGGTCGCCGTCACGCACGGCGGGCTCGCGAACTACGTGGCCTCGGCGCCCGCGCGGGTGGGACTGGGCGCACCCGGGGCGCGCTACGCGTTGCTCCAGTCGCAGGTCACCGACCTGGGCAACACCGTGGTGTTCGGCAGCCTGGTCAGCGGTGGCCGACTGCACATCCTGGACGCCGACGCCGCGCTCGACCCGTCGGCCGTGGCAGAGTACCTGGTCCGGCACCGGATCGAGCACGTCAAAGTGGTGCCCTCGCACCTGGCCGCGCTGGCGAGCGTGCGCGGTACGGCCGCGGTGCTGCCGGCCGGGTCGCTGGTGCTCGGCGGCGAGGCGGCCTCGGCCGAGTGGGTGCGCGACCTGCTGCGCGCGGCCGGCGAGCGCCCGGTGTTCAACCACTACGGCCCCACCGAGACCACGATCGGGGTCACCACCACGCCGTTGACCCCGCATCTGCTCCGGCACGGCGCGGTCCCGATCGGCACGCCCATCGGCAACACTCGCGCCTATGTGCTCGACGAACGACTGGCCCCGGTACCGCCCGGGGTGACCGGTGAACTGTACGTCGCCGGAGCGGGTGTCGCGCGCGGCTATCTCCATCGCCCGGCCTTGACCGGTGAGCGGTTCGTGGCCTGCCCGTTCGTCGCCGGCGAGCGGATGTACCGCACCGGAGACCGAGTCAGGTGGAACTCGGACGGCAACCTGGTCTTCGCCGGTCGGGTCGACGACCAGATCAAGATCCGCGGCTTTCGGATCGAGCCCGACGAGATCCGGACCGCGCTGCTCACGCATCCTCGGGTGGCCCAGGCGGTCGTCGTCGGTCGGGACACCGCCGCCGGCGACCTCAGCCTCGTCGCCTACCTGGTCCCGGCCGACCCCGAGACCGGGGACGACGAGGAACTCGCGGAATCGGTCAAGAAGTTCGTCGCGCAACGGCTCCCCGAGCAGATGGTGCCGGCGGCGATCGTGACCCTGGACGCGCTGCCGCTGACCACCAACGGGAAGCTCGACCGCAAGGCCCTTCCCGCGCCGCAGCACGCGGGCAGCGTCGGCCGAGGACCGAGCACGGTGCGCGAGGAGATCCTGTGTGCCGCGTTCGCCGAGGCGCTCGGCCTGGACACGGTGGGCGTGGACGACAACTTCTTCGAGTCCGGCGGGCACTCGCTGCTGGCGGTCACGCTGGTGGAACGGCTGCGGGTGCAGGGCGTCTCGGTCGAGATCCGGGCCCTGTTCGAGACACCGACCCCGGCCGGCCTGGCCGCACTCGCCGGCCCCGAACCGGTGCCGGTCCCGGCGAACCCGATCCCGGCCGACTGCACCGAACTCACCCCGGACCTGCTGCCGCTGGTGGACCTGTCGGACGCCGACCTCGCGCGCATCGTCGCGACCGTCGAGGGCGGCGCCGCGAACATCGCCGACATCTACCCGTTGGCGCCGTTGCAGGAAGGCATCCTCTTCCACCACCTGATCGCGGGCGAACACGAACGCGACGTCTACGTCACGCCGTTCGTGCTGGAGTTCGACACCCGCGAGCGGCTGGACGGCTTCCTGAGCGCCCTCGGCCGGGTGATCGACCGGCACGACATCTACCGCACCGCGATCGTGTGGGAGGGCGTGGCCGACCCGGTGCAGGTGGTGCACCGTCGGGCGCCGCTGACCGTACGCGAGTTCGGCCCGGGCGAGTGCGGCGGTGCCGAGGATCCGGTCGCCGCGCTGCTTGTCGCCGGCGCGACGAGCATGGACATCACCTGCGCTCCGCTGATCGACGCGCATGTCACACCGGCCGCCGACGGCACCCGTTGGCTGGCCATGCTGCGCGTGCACCACATGGTTCAGGACCACACCGGGATGGAGGTGCTGCTCCAGGAGGTGCAGGCGTTCCGCACCGGACGCGGCGCCGAACTCGCCCCGCCGCTGCCGTTCCGCGACTTCGTGGTCCAGGCCAGGGAAAGCCTGCGCCGGGGCGGCCACGAGCGATACTTCGCCGACCTGCTCGGCGACGTCACCGAACCCACCCACCCCTACGGCCTGGTGGACGTGCGCGGCGACGGCACCGCCGTACGACGGGCCGGCCTCCCGGTCCGCGCGGACGTCGGCCGGCGTATCCGCGACGTGGCCCGAGGACTGGGAGTCAGCCCCGCGACCCTGCTGCACGTGGCCTGGGCCCGGGCGCTGGCCGCGTTGTCCGGACGCGACGACGTGGTCTTCGGAACCGTGCTGTTCGGGCGGATGAACGCGGGTGCCGGGGCCGACCGGGCACTGGGCCTGTTCATGAACACCCTGCCGGTCCGGGTCCGGCTGCGCGACGTCGGGGTGCGGGCGGCGGTCCTGGCGATGCGTGCCCAACTCGCCGCGCTGCTCGAACACGAGCACGCGCCGTTGGCGGTGGCGCAGCAGGCGGCGGGGCTGGACGGCGACGTCCCGCTGTTCAGCGCCCTGTTCAACTACCGGCACAGCGGCTCCCGACGGACGGGTGGCGCGGATGGCGCGGATGGCCCGGACTCCGACGGAGAGTCGGGCTTTGCCGGCATCCGCTCGCTGGCCACGCACGACCGCAGCAACTTCCCGCTGGCCGTGTCCGTGGACGACCTGGCCGACGATGGCTTCGCGTTGAGCGTGGACGCGATGGCGCCGGCCGACCCGGATGCCGTCGCGCGCCTGCTGCACACGACGATCGAGAACCTGGTCGTGGCGTTGGAAACGGCTGTGGAGACGGCTGCGGAGTCCGCTGGGGAGTTTGCCCCGGGGTCCGCCCCGAACTCCGTTCCCGAGGATGCGTACGGCCCGGACGCCCCGCTGCGGGCAGTGTCGGTCCTGGACGACGAAGCGTGGTCGCGCCTGGTGGCGGACTGGGCCGAAACGGCCGCCGACGTGGGCTCGGCCGCGACGCTGCCGGAGCTGTTCCGGTCCCATGTGCGAAGCACCCCGGATGCCGTGGCGGTCCGGGCCGACGGTGTCGAACTCTCCTACGCACGCCTCGACGAGCGCGCGAACCGGCTCGCCCGGCATCTGATCGACCTGGGTGTGGGTCCCGAGTCGGTGGTCGCCGTCGTGCAGGAGCGCGGCGTGGACCTGGTCGTGGCCCTGCTCGCGGTGCTCGAAGCAGGCGCCGCGTATCTGCCGATCGACCCGCGCTACCCGCAGGAGCGGATCGCCTACCTGCTCGCCGACAGCCGAGCCGTCGTGCTGCTGGGCACCGAGGCGATCCTGGACGACCTGCCGCCCGTGCGCGGCGTGCTGAGCATCGCCTCGGACGACCCGCACGTCGCGGCCGCCATCGCGGCCCGTCCCGGCGAAGCGCCGACGGTTTCCACGCCCGCCACCGGGTTGGCGTACGTGATCTACACCTCGGGCTCCACCGGTCGGCCCAAGGGCGTGGCCCTCTCGCACGCCGGCGTGGCCAGTCTGGTCACCACCCAGATCGAGCGGCTGGGCGTGGACCGGGACAGCCGGGTGCTCCAGTTCGCGTCCGCCGGCTTCGACGCGGCGTCGTGGGAGCTGATGATGGCGCTGGGCAGCGGCGCCTGCCTCGTGGTGGCGCCGGCGGCGGAACTGCTGCCCGGCGAGGGCCTGGCCGAGGTGATCGCCCGGCACGCGGTCACCCACGCCACGCTGCCGCCCGCCGTGTTGCGGGTCCTGGACGCCGACGACCTGCCGTCGGTGCGGACACTGGTGTCCGCGGGCGAGGCGCTCGGCACCGACCTGGCCGGGCGCTGGGCCGTCGGACGGCGGCTGATCAACGCGTACGGGCCGACCGAGACCACGGTCTGCGCCACCATGTCCACACCCCTGGAGCCGGGCGGCGAACCCGACATCGGCGGGCCGATCCGCAACGCGCGCGCCTACGTCCTGGACGATCGCCTCGGCCCCGTGCCGGCCGAGGTGGTCGGCGAACTCTACGTGGCCGGCGCGAGCCTGGCCCGGGGCTACCTCGGGCGGCCGGCGCTCACCGGTGAGCGGTTCGTGGCCTGCCCGTTCGCGCCGGGCGAGCGCATGTACCGGACCGGGGACCGGGTGCGGTGGACCGCGGACGGGCGGCTGGTGTTCGCCGGTCGCGCCGACGACCAGGTCAAGATCCGGGGCTTCCGGATCGAGCCCGGCGAGGTCGAGGCCGCGCTCGTCGCCCATCCGTTGGTCGCCCAGGCGGCCGTGCTCGCCCGCGCGGACGCGGTCCCCGGCGGCGGGACCGAGGATCGGCTCCTGGTCGGCTACGTCGTCGGCACCGAGGATGGCGCGTCCGCCGGCGAGGCGCGCCTGGCCGAGGAACTGCGACGTTTCGTGGCCACCCGGCTGCCGGACTACATGGTGCCGTCGGCGATCGTCGTGCTCGACGCGCTGCCGATGACTCCGAACGGGAAACTCGACCGCAAGGCGCTGCCCGCCCCGCACTACACCCCGGGCAGCGACCGAGGTCCGACAGGACTCCGCGAGGAACTCCTGTGCGGTGTCTTCGCGCAGGTGCTCGGGCTGGACGAGGTCGGCGTCGACGACGGCTTCTTCGACCTGGGCGGCCACTCGCTGCTGGCCACCCGACTGGTGTCGCGGGTGCGGGCGGTGCTGGGCGTCGAGGTGGATATTCGCACGCTGTTCGAGGCGCCGACGGTGGCCGGACTCGCGGCGGCGCTGGCCGACGCCGGCGCGGCGCGGACGGCGTTGGCGGTTCGGGAGCGCCCGGAGCGGGTGCCGTTGTCGTTCGCGCAGCGGCGGTTGTGGTTCCTGGGGCAGTTGGATGGCCGCAGCGCCACGTACAACGCGTCGACGGTGGTGCGGCTGTCGGGGCAGGTGGACGTGCTCGCGTTGTCGGCGGCGTTGCGGGATGTGGTGGGTCGGCACGAGGTGTTGCGGACGGTGTTCGCGGTGGCGGACGGGGAGCCGTACCAGCGGGTGTTGGACCTGGACGAGTGGGCCTGGGAGTTGGCGGTCGAGGAGGTCGCGCCCGGCGAGGTGCCCGGTGCGGTGGCGCGGGCCGTGGGCCACGCATTCGACCTGGCGACGGAAGTCCCACTGCACGCACGGCTGTTGTCGACCGGAGACGAAGAACACGTGTTGGTGCTCGTGGTGCATCACATCGCGAGTGACGGCTGGTCGATGGGCCCGTTGGGCCGGGACGTCTCGACGGCCTACGCGGCCCGGTGTGTGGGGCAGGCACCGGAGTGGACACGACTGCCCGTGCAGTACGCGGATTACGCGTTGTGGCAGCGGGAGTTGTTGGGTGACGAGGGTGATTCGGCGAGTGTGTTGTCGGGTCAGGTGGCGTATTGGCGGGAGGTTTTGGCGGGTGCGCCGGAGGAGTTGGAGCTTCCGGTGGATCGGCCGCGTCCGGTGGTCGCTTCGCATCGTGGGCATCGGGTCGGGCTCGAGGTGTCCGCGGATGTGCATGCGCGGTTGCGGGAGGTAGCGCGGGCCGAGGGTGTGACGGTGTTCATGGTGTTGCAGGCCGGGCTCGCGGTGGTGTTGTCGAAGCTGGGCGCCGGTACGGACATCCCGATCGGCGCGGCGGTGGCCGGCCGCACCGACGAGAGCCTCGACGACCTGGTCGGCCTGTTCGTGAACACCCTGGTGCTGCGCACGGACCTGTCCGGGGACCCGACGTTCCGCGAGGTACTGGGCCGGGTCCGGGAGACCGGACTCGGCGCCTTCGAACATCAGGATGTGCCGTTCGAGCGGCTGGTGGAGGAGCTGGCGCCGGCGCGCTCGTTGGCGCGGCATCCGCTGTTCCAGGTGATGACGACCCTCCAGAACACGGGACGAGCGGCCCTGGAACTGCCCGGCGTGCGGGTCGGCGCCCCGACCGAGGAGATCGCGGCCGAACTCTCGGGAGTGGCGAAGTTCGACCTGGACGTGTCGCTGGCGGAACTCTTCGACGACGAAGGGCGACCGGCGGGGCTACGCGGTGCGTTGGTGGGCGCGGCCGACCTGTTCGACCGGGACTCGGTGGAGGGCCTGGCAGGCCGCTGGGTTCGCGCGTTGGCGGATCTGGCAGCCGATCCGGGGCTGCGGTTGAGCGCGGTGGACGTGCTCGACGCGGCAGAGCGGTCACGCGTGTTGCTCGACTGGAACGACACGGCGGTCGCGTCGTCGACCACGACGGTGGCGGAGTCGATCGCCGTGCAGGCCGTACGCACACCGGACGCCCCGGCCGTGGTGTGCGACGGAGCCGCAATCTCGTACGCGGAACTGGCCTCCTACGCAGGCCGATTGGCCGGGTACCTGTGCCGGTCGGGTGCGGGCACGGAATCGTTGGTGGGGCTGTGCCTGCCGCGTGGCGTGGATATGGTCGCGGCGATTCTGGGCGTGTGGTGGGCCGGTGCGGCGTATGTGCCGATCGATCCGGAGTATCCGCGGGAGCGAGCGCAGTTCATGCTCGCGGACAGCGGTATCGGCACGCTGATCGGGACCCGGGAGACCCTCGCGGACCTGCCGACGGTGGGCCTGTCGGTGATCGCGCTGGACGATCCCACGAACTCGGTCACCCTCGCGACGACCGCCCCCGTCGAACCCGTGGCCGACCCGGTACCGTCCGGGGCCGCCTACGTGATCTACACCTCGGGCTCGACCGGGACCCCGAAAGCCGTGGTGGCCACGCGGGCCGGGCTGGCGAACCTGGTTTCGGTGTTCGCCCCGATGATGGGAGTCGCACCCGGCGTCGGAGTCCTGCAGTACGCGTCGTTCAGCTTCGACGCGTCGGTGCTGGACGTGGCCGTGACCTTGTCCCACGGCGGAACGCTGGTGGTGGCGAACACCGACGAACGCAGCCAACCGGAGTTGCTGCGCCGACTCGTCGACGACAACGCGGTCCGCGCCGCCAGCCTCGTTCCCTCCCTGCTGGGCGTTCTGGAACCCAAGGACCTGTCCGGCGTCGGCACGCTGCTGGTGGGCGCCGAGCCGATCAGCGAACACCTGGCCCGGACCTGGTCGGCGGATCGGCGACTGATCAACACCTACGGGCCCACCGAGGCGACCGTGATGATCACCGCCACCCACCTCGACCCGCCGCTGCGCAGCCCCATCCCGTTCGGCGCGCCGATCGCGAACACGCGCACCTATGTGCTCGACGACTTCCTTCGCCCGGTGCCCCCGGGCGTGAGCGGTGACCTGTACATCGCCGGCGCGGGCCTGGCCCGGGGCTATCTCGGTCGTGCGACGCTGACCGGTGAGCGGTTCGTGGCCTGCCCGTTCGGCTCCGGTGAGCGCATGTATCGCACGGGCGACCGGGCACGGTGGACGGCGTCCGGTGAGTTGGTGTTCGCCGGCCGCGCGGACGACCAGGTCAAGATCCGCGGGTTCCGGATCGAGCCCGGCGAGGTCCAGACCGTACTGGAGACCCACCCCGACGTCGCCCAGGCCGCCGTCGTCGTCCGCGAGGACGCCGACACGGCAGGCCGGACCGGTGACAAACGACTGGTCGGCTACGTCGTCGCGGCGGAAGGCGGCACCGCCGAGTTCGCGCGCCTGCCCGAGGAGCTCCGACGGTTTGCGGCACAGTGGTTGCCCGACTACATGGTGCCCTCGGCCGTCGTCGTGCTGGACGAGCTGCCGCTGACACCCAACGGCAAGCTCGATCGCGGGGCGCTGCCCGTTCCCGACTACCACACGGACGCCGGTCGGGGCCCGGCCGGTCTGCGTGAAGAGTTGTTGTGTGGGGCGTTCGCCCACGTGTTGGGTCTGGATCGGGTGGGCGTCGACGACAACTTCTTCGAGTTGGGCGGACATTCGCTGCTGGCGACGCGGCTGGTGTCGCGGGTGCGCGCGGTGCTGGGCGTGGAACTGGAGATCCGGGCTCTGTTCGAGACGCCCACGGTGGCCGGACTGGCGGCCGGACTGGAGGACGGCCGGGTACGGCGGGCCCGGGCCTCGGTCGGGGAGCGCGTGCGTCCGGAGCGGGTGCCGTTGTCGTTCGCGCAGCGCCGGTTGTGGTTCCTGGGGCAGTTGGAGGGTGGCGGCGCGACATACAACCTGCCGGTGGTGGTGGGCTTGTCCGGTCGTGTGGACGTGCTCGCGTTGTCGGCGGCGTTGCGGGATGTGGTGGGTCGGCACGAGGTGTTGCGGACGGTGTTCGCGGTGGCGGACGGGGAGCCGTACCAGCGGGTGTTGGACCTGGACGAGTGGGCCTGGGAGTTGGCGGTCGAGGAGGTCGCGCCCGGTGAGGTGCCCGGTGTGGTGGCGCGGGCCGTGGGCCACGAGTTCGACCTCGCGACGGACATACCGATCAAGGCGTGGCTGCTCTCGACCGGGCCGGACGAGCATGTCTTCGTGGTGGTGGTGCATCACATCGCGGGGGACGGCTGGTCGATGGGCCCGTTGGGCCGGGACATCTCCACCGCGTACGCGGCCCGGTGTGCGGATCGGGCACCGGGGTGGACCGCGTTGCCGGTGCAGTACGCGGATTACGCGTTGTGGCAGCGGGAGTTGTTGGGTGACGAGGGTGATTCGGCGAGTGTGTTGTCGGGTCAGGTGGCGTATTGGCGGGAGGTTTTGGCGGGTGCGCCGGAGGAGTTGGAGCTTCCGGTGGATCGGCCGCGTCCGGTGGTCGCTTCGCATCGTGGGCATCGGGTCGGGCTCGAGGTGTCCGCGGATGTGCACGCGCGGTTGCGGGAGGTGGCGCGGGCCGAGGGTGTGACCGTGTTCATGGTGTTGCAGGCCGGGCTCGCGGTGGTGTTGTCGAAGCTGGGCGCCGGTACGGACATCCCGATCGGCGCGGCGGTGGCCGGCCGCACCGACGAGAGCCTCGACGACCTGGTCGGCTTCTTCGTGAACACCCTGGTGACGCGAACGGATCTATCGGGAGACCCGTCGTTCCGGGACGTGTTGGGCCGGGTCCGCGACAGCGGGCTCGGCGCGTTCGGACATCAGGACGTGCCGTTCGAGCGGCTGGTGGAGGAATTGGCGCCGGCCCGATCGCTGGCCCGACACCCGTTGTTCCAGGTGATGTTGACCGTGCAGAACACCGGGCGGGCGGGCTTGGAGTTGCCCGGCATCGAGGTCGGCACACCGGGCGCCGCGGCGGCGGCGAGGGTATTCGCCGCGCAGGTCGCCAAGTTCGACCTGGACGTCTCACTCACCGAGCTCTTCGACGACGAGGGTCGTGCGGCGGGACTTCGTGGTGGCCTGGTGGGTGCGGCGGATCTGTTCGACCGGGAATCGGTCGAGGGCTTCGGTGGTCGCTGGATTCGAGTGCTCACGGAATTGGTTGCGGATCCGGGTCTGTCGCTGAGCGCGGTGGACGTGCTCGACGGCGGCGAGCGGTCGCGGGTGTTAATGGAGTGGAACGACACGACGACTGACGTGCCCGGGCCGCTGATGCCGGAGTTGTTCGCCGTACAGGCCGTGCGGACGCCGGATGCGCCGGCCGTGCTGTGTGACGGTGTTGCGCTTACTTACGCAGAGTTGGCGGCCCGGGCCGGTCGGCTGGCCGGATACCTGCGCGGTTCGGGTGTCGGGGCGGAGTCCTTGGTGGGGCTGTGCCTGCCGCGCGGAGTGGACATGGTCGCGGCGATTCTGGGTGTGTGGCGGGCGGGCGCGGCGTATGTGCCGATCGATCCGGACTATCCGCGGGAGCGAGCGGAGTTCATGCTCGCGGACAGCGGAATCGGCACGCTGATCGGGATCCGGGAGACGCTCGCGGACCTGCCGACGGCGGGCCTGTCGGTGATCGCGCTCGACGATCCCGCGGCCTCGGACATCCTCGCGACGACCACTCCCCAGGTCGCCCCGGTGAGTGTGTCGCCGACCGGACTGGCGTACGTGATCTACACGTCGGGCTCCACCGGCACGCCGAAGGCCGTGGCGGCCACCCACGCCGGACTGCGCAACCTCGTCTCGGTGTTCGCGCCGATGATGGGCGTGGCAACCGGCGTCGGGGTCCTGCAGTTCGCGTCCTTCGGCTTCGACGCGTCGGTGCTGGATGTCGCGGTGACGCTGTCGCACGGCGGAACGCTGGTGGTGGCGAACCCCGACGAACGCAGCCAACCGGAGTTGTTGCGGCGACTGGTGGACGAGAACGGAGTACGGGCCGCCAGCCTCGTGCCGTCCCTGCTGGCCGTCCTGGAGCCGGACGACCTCGCCGGGGTGGCGACACTGCTGATCGGCGCGGAGGCCGTCGGCGAACACCTGGCGCGGACATGGGCGTCGGGCCGACGACTGATCAACACGTATGGGCCCACCGAGGCCACGGTCATGGTCACCTCGACCCATCTCGACCTCCCGCTACGGGTGCCGATTCCCTTCGGCGCGCCGATCGCCAACACCCGCATGTACGTCCTGGACGACGCCCTGCGCCCGGTGGCACCGGGCGTGACGGGTGAGCTCCACGTGGCGGGTGCGGGCCTGGCTCGGGGCTATCTCGGTCGTCCCGCGTTGACGGGCGAACGGTTCGTGGCCTGCCCGTTCGGCTTCGGTGAGCGGATGTATCGCACGGGAGACCGGGCGTGGTGGACGACCGAGGGGGAGTTGGTCTTCGCCGGTCGTGCGGACGACCAGGTGAAAATCCGTGGCTTCCGGATCGAGCCCGGCGAGATCCGGACCGTGCTGGAGACCCACCCCGACGTCGCCCAGGCGGCCGTCGTCGCCCGCGAGGAGAGCATGGGCCGTACGGACGCCTCTTCCGCTACCCGACCCGGTGAGACGCGCCTGGTTGCCTATGTCGTGGCCCGCGATGGGGAGGCGGGCGAGCAACTGGTCGAGGCGCTGCGTGGTTTCGTCGTCGAACGGTTGCCGGAATACATGGTGCCGTCGGCGATCGTCGTGCTGGACGCCATTCCGCTGACCGCCAACGGGAAGCTGGACCGCGACGCGCTCCCCGCCCCCGAATACGGGCCGGGCGGGACGCATGGCAGGGGCCCCGCGACCGTGCGCGAGGAGGTGTTGTGCGCGGTCTTCGCCGAGGTGTTGGGCGTGCCGTCGGTGGGGGTGGACGACAACTTCTTTACGCTGGGCGGGCATTCGCTGCTGGCCATCACGCTGGTGGAGCGGTTGCGGGCGCGGGGCGTCTCGGTGTCGGTTCGGGCCCTGTTCCGGTCGCCGACCGTGGCCGGGCTCGCGGAGATCGCCGGGCCGGTGCCGGTGATGGTCCCGGCGAACCGCATCCCGGCCGACGCCACGGCTCTGACGCCGGACATGTTGCCGCTGGTGGATCTGTCGGAAGCCGAGGTCGAGGGGCTGGTCGGGTCGATCGAGGGTGGTGCCGCGAACATCGCCGACGTGTACCCGCTGGCGCCGCTCCAGGAGGGCATTCTCTTCCACCACCTGATGGCCGGCGAGCACGAACGTGACGTCTACGTTGCGCCGTTCGTGTTGGAGTTCGATACCCGGGAGCGGCTCGACGGTTTCCTGTGGGCGCTCCAGCAGGTGATCGACCGGCACGACATCTACCGGACCGCGATCGTGTGGGAAGGCGTGCCCGAGCCGGTCCAGGTGGTCCAGCGACGGGCCCCGCTGCCGGTGCGGGAGGTGCGCCTCGGACCCGAAAGCCGCGACTCGGTGGCGGAGTTGGCCGCCTCCGGCGGATTGAGCATGGACATCGGTCGCGCGCCGCTCATCGACACGCACATCACCGCCGCGCCCGGCGGCCCTCGATGGCTCGCGCTTATCCGGGTGCATCACATGCTTCAGGACCACGTCGGCATGGAGGTCCTGCTCCAGGAGGTCCGGACGTTCCTGGCGGGCGACGGGCACGAGCTGCCCACCCCGCGCCCGTTCCGGGATTTCGTGGTGCAGGCGCGGGAGAGTCTGCGGAACGGTGGTCACGAGGAGTTCTTCGCGGAGTTGTTGGGTGATGTGACCGAGAC
>NZ_JBVHLU010000167.1:0-14593 GCF_055558835.1 Embleya sp. NPDC025285 | reverse complement strand
ACCTTCATCGTTCGAGCAGCATCGCTTCAGATCGCTCTCCTACACGAGGTCTCCTCCACGTTCAGGACACACCGAAAATCTTGCCAGAGCCACATTGACGAGTACGCCGACAACCGTGGATGCAAGAATGGGGTGGCACCCCCAGGGGCGTTCACGAGTGATCGTTTCCCGCGGGTGGCTACGACATCGATGTCCCTGGAGGCCTCAGGCCGCCTTCGAAACCGATGCGTTTCTCGAACGCGGGAGCCACCGCGAAAGCTCTTCCGCAGGGTGGGCATTCCGCCGTTCCGAAGACGTACGGTAGGCCGCGAGCCAGCGACTTCTGGCGATCGCGGATCGCGATCCCGAGAAGTCGTGCACCCAGCGGGGACATCTCCTCCTGTGCGGTCGGCCGTAGCGGGCGGCGATCGATGTCCCCTCGGTCCCAATCGCGGATCGCGGAGTAGTGGCCGTAGTCGCCCACCGCGATGGTGACGTCGGCGTCGCAGTGGGGGCAGTGGGCGCCGAGGAACGCGTCGGTGAGGTCGTCGAGGGTCCAGGCCCAGGCGAGGTGCCCTTCGAGCGCGAGCATCTCGCACAGCAAAAGGATGTAGTGCGCCTGGTGGGCGTGCTCGGAAAGGTGGGCGTCCGCGAGTGTCGCCAGCTGCGCGATCCGAGAGGCGTGCGGGTCAAGGGCGGAGTCGTGTTCGCGATGCCTACGGCCCGCCGCGACGATCTGGCCGGCGAGGGACAACGCGGCGTCGCGGTCCGGTGGGGCGCCGTCGACGGCCACCGCCCACAGCAGGGGAATGGCGGCGAAGCTTGCCGCGCACACCCCTTCGTCCAGACAGAGATTGTTCGCGAGCTCGCGCCAGGTCCGTTCCCGGTTGTCCGGGGCGAGATTCGCGAAGAGCACCGGTATGTCGTCCGCCGGGCCCCAGAAGTGGTGGAGCTGTGACCAATCCGTTGTCATGGGCCGGATTCAATCACCCACGAGGGGCCGCGCGTGGCGCCCTTGTGCTGATTCCCTCGGCGGCCGCGACCAGGATCTGCACCTGTCGATCGAGCCTGGCCGGGAGTGGGCACGAGTCGGTGGTCACGCCCTGGGTTCGCCGAAGTCGTGGGTGCCGGAGGGGATGTTTCCCGAGGACGCCCGGGGCCTGACATTCGCGGGGCCGACACCGGACAGGGTGGCCTGTCCGGTGTCGGTCAGGGAACATCCCCGCGGACGCGGGGCCGACAGGCGAGTAGGGCGAGGGGCCTCGTTTCGGTGAGAACCATCCCCGCGGACGCGGGGCCGACTCGAAGAACGCCTGGTTCGCATCTCGGGCCGCCGAACCATCCCCGCGGACGCGGGGCCGACGCCGTCACCGAGGCGGATCGGCGCCTGCGCGAGGAACCATCCCCGCGGACGCGGGGCCGACCGGACCACGGCGCGTCTTCCTTCATGGCGACGGGAACCATCCCCGCGGACGCGGGGCCGACGCCACGCCGACCCCCGACCGGAGGGCCTGGTGGGAACCATCCCCGCGGACGCGGGGCCGACGGCCGCTGCGGGGTCGAGGGGTTCGGGCGCCGGGAACCATCCCCGCGGACGCGGGGCCGACGGCGGCTGCGATGGCCGCCCAGAAGCACGCGAGGAACCATCCCCGCGGACGCGGGGCCGACGCGGTCTCGCGGACACCTCGGTGTCGATACAGGGAACCATCCCCGCGGACGCGGGGCCGACGCGACCGTAGAACGCCGGGTCCGTCAGCATCCGGAACCATCCCCGCGGACGCGGGGCCGACGTGTCGCTGTAGGACTCGTGCTCGGTCCGGCCGGAACCATCCCCGCGGACGCGGGGCCGACTGTACGTCCGCAAGGCGGCGCTGCTGGACCGGAGAACCATCCCCGCGGACGCGGGGCCGACCCCGAAGGCAGCGGGGGCCCGTTCACACTCCAGGAACCATCCCCGCGGACGCGGGGCCGACTCTCGGCCGACTCGGTCCTGTCCCGGTTCGACGGAACCATCCCCGCGGACGCGGGGCCGACGCTGGATGACCTGGGGTTCTACCAGTGGGTAATGCCGTTTTCAGTTAGTTGCATCTTGCCACCCGTTGCTGCCTGGTGCGAAGCGGATCTTCCAGTGACTCACGGTAGTTCACCCAACGACCTCCTCACCCGCACTCCCCCAGACCCGCGGAGTTCGCGGCCGAGATCCCCGTGCCGACGCAGCCGCCTGCCGGTCGACCGGGGTCGGCTGAATGCAGGACGGTCCGCAGGCCGCCTGTGGTGGCGGGCCGCGTCGGTTCCGGGAGTGGCCGACCCGGCGCTCAACGGCCCAGCCGGTGCCGCACGTAATCGGTATGGGCTTCGCCGACTTCGATGCTGTTCTCGTCGAGGCCGTTGGCAACGCGGAAACGGCCGGTGTCGAAGGCGAACTCCACGGCGATGGTGCCGTCGGCCAGGTCACGGCTCGAGGGACGCCACTCGAGCAGCGAAACGTCGCGCAGTACCTGCCCGACGAACGGCTCGAAGACGATCACGGTGCGCCCGGCCGCGAAGGCCGACACCCACGGCTTCATCGACTCGGTACCCATGAACGCGCCGGGAATGAGCAGCAAAGGAGGCGTCCCCGACGTACCGAGTTCGCCGTACACCTCGTGGTAGAGGCTCAGGCCGTTGATCGCCAGGTGCCCTTGGTGCGTGGGCTTCGTCGTCATCAGCGCGACCTCACGCCTCACGCCGTCGGCCGTAGAGCCGCGCGACAGCGGGAGAGTCGAGCCACTTGGAGTAGGTGGGCGACTGCGGCCAGCCGTCGGGCGAATCCTGCCACTCCTCCTGGCGGCCCCACGGCAGGATGTCGACCAACGGGAAGGTGTGGCTGAGCTGTTCCGTACCGCGGCCGGAGGTGTGCCAGGTCCGGTAGACGGTGTCCCCGTCCCGGAGGAACACGTTCACCGCGAACCCCCCACCGGGCGGCGCGTCCACGTCGGCCCCGAACGAGCTGTCCGACGACGAGTACCAGTCCATGGTGTTCCCGACTTCGGCCTTGTACGCCAGCGCTTCCGCGATCGGCCCGTTGGTCACGATCACGAAGCGCGCATCGTAGTTGTCGAGGAATCTCAGCCGAACGTACTGAGACGTCAGGCTGGTGCACCCGCCGCACTGCCACTCCGCGCCGTCGGACCACATGTGGTTGTAGACAATGAGCTGCGAACGCCCGTCGAAGACCTCGACCAGCCGAACCGGCCCATCCGGCCCGATAAGCGTGTAATCCGGCAGCTTGACCATCGGCAACCTGCGACGCTGTGCCGCAACGGCGTCGAGCTCCCGCGTGGCGGCCTTCTCCCGCACCCGCAACTCGTCAACCGCCGCCTGCCACGTTTCCCGGTCGACAACAGGCGGCAGGGCCCTGGCAGTCTGCTCGGTCATGGTTCCTCCCGGCATCAGATGAACGTACCTCTGATGTGTAGACCGAACCCACCGCCCGAACTCATCGCTGCCGTGTCGGATTCATCAAAGCGAGTTCCGCGGCCAGCCACCCAGCCGAGCGGTCGGTTCAACGCGGAACCATCCCCGCGTTCGCGGGGCCGACGCGGAGACGCTTGGTCTTGCCGTCCTCGGTGACGGAGCATCCCCGCGTTCGCGGGGCCAACTCGAGGAAGGTCAAGACATGGCCGACGCGCTCAGGAGCATCCCGCGTTCGCGGGGCCAACCTCGTAGGCGAACTCGGCCTCGGCGTCCATCGAGGAGCATCCCCGCGTTCGCGGGGCCACGATCGACGAGGCCCGCGCGGAAGTGAAGGGAGCATCCCCGCGTTCGCGGGGCCAACTCCAGCTCGGCCGACTCGACGCGGGCGCGCAGGGGAGCATCCCCGCGTTCGCGGGGCCAACCTTGTGCGTGAACTGCCGTGCTGCGTAAGGGAGGGAGCATCCCCGCGTGCGCGGGGCCAACTCGGTACTGGTGTCGTAGTGCGTCCAGAAGCCGGGGGCATCCCCGCGTTCGCGGGGCCGACCTCACGACCCAGGTCGGCCTCGACCACGCGCCAGGGACCATCCCCGCGGACGCGGGGCCGACGACGTCGAGCTGGACGAGGACGGGACCGGGCAGGGAACATCCCCGCGGACGCGGGGCCGACGCTGCGGCCCATCGCGGCGTAGCGGGCCATGCGGGACCATCCCCGCGGACGCGGGGCCGACAAGATTTGCGCGGTATCAGAACGGCACACGGCGGGACCATCCCCGCGGACGCGGGGCCGACCACCGCCACAACGGCACGCTGTTCGGCGCCACCGGACCATCCCCGCGGACGCGGGGCCGACTTCGCGAACACGCGGCCCCGCGACTCGATCGAGGGACCATCCCCGCGTTCGCGGGGCCGACTCGGGGGCGACGAACAGCTTCTTGAACGAGGCGGAACCATCCCCGCGGACGCGGGGCCGACCTGGTGCTCGCCGGCGCGGCGCCGTAGGTCTCCGAACCATCCCCGCGTTCGCAGAGAACCTGCCGCTTGAGTTGGACGTCGAAGGCGCCCTCGTAGATCGGGGGTGGTCGCCGTCGGATACGGGGTTGCCGACGGCCGAGCCTTGAGGCCGACGGCGTGCCCTTGCCGGGGCCTATGGCTGGGGGTTTGCGCGCTGCTCGTCAATGAGTTTTCGGTAGCGCGCGTACGCTTGGTCGACCTGCTCCCGAGCCCCTACGTGGATTCCTTCCTCCATGCGGTAGGTGCGGTTCCGGTCACCGAGGAAGGAGAGCCAGTTGAAGCTTGTGGTCACCCAGAAGTCGTCACAGATCAGGATCTTGGCGTGGTTGTTCTTCAGGCGGACGAGTACGAACTTGCCGGGGTATCGCTGTTGTAGATTGCGCAGCTTTCTCAGGGCGGCGGGGTCGGAGCCTTCGTCGGTCGTGCCGATGCCGTAGGCAATGTGTACTTCGACGTTGTGACGAAGCCGATCCTCGAGCGCGGCGAGGAAAGTAGTGGTAACCACGGTGCCCTTGATCCAGGGAGCAATGATCATCAGTCGCCTCCTGGCCTGACCGAGTGCCCGATCGAGGAGGAGCCGGTGCTCGTAGACGCCGATCGGCCGCACTGCGGGTTCGTCGTGCGGGCTCTCGATCGCGGGGACCGCTTCCGCCTCGGTGCGGACGCTTGCGACAGCCGCCGTGTCCGCGGCCTGTGGTGCGGCTTGGTCCAGCGACAGGCGCAGTTTCTCGACGGCGTTGACGCGTGCAAGCGCCGTCTCAAGGTCCGGGCGGAGGGTTCCGTCAATGGTGACGGCGAGCTGGATGTCGTTGCCGGAAGCGTCGCCGAAGACGAGAATCTGCGCGGGAAGGTAACGGTGCAGCCGGCGTGAGATCTTGCGGACGCGCAGGATTTCCACCTTGGGGCGTGTCGGGTCCTGTGCGAGCAGCGTGTTGATGGCCGCAGGTGTGATGTCGGTTTCCTCGATCGTCGTCTGGGCAGCGGGCAGCAGTAGGCGGCCTTGGGCCTCCGCGTCCTTGCCCCAGATGAGGCTGTGCCGTGACGCGGCGCACAGTTGCCACGTCAGTTTGTCGAAGACGAGCGGGAGCTGTCGCAGGACGGGCTGTGTCGCGGACAACGTGCGGGCGGACTCGCGGCCCTGCGCGGTCAGGGAGAGTGCTTCCTGCTGCTCGTCGTATCGGAGGTTGCCCTCGGAGACCTGGGATGCGGCGATGCCGGTCAATTGTTGTGTACGCAGGCCGAGAAGGTTGGCCTGTTGGGCCAGCGAGGATGTTCCGGCGTCGGTGAGCCGCAGCACGAACTCGTCCAGTAGCGGGAAGCGTTTCTTCTCCTGGGCGACGACGTCCAGGGTGAGCAGCGCGACCGGGACGGCGGCGTCTTCGACGGCGAGTAGAGTCAGGCCCGGCTTGGTGTCCCGGTACCTGCGGTAGGGATCCTCAGTCATGGTGGGCCTGCCTGATCACGCAATCAGCGGGATGCGAGGTGATGTAGTCGAGAACGCCGTGGAGTGCTCCGGAGGTTCCTCGGATGAACTGTGCGCTTCCCACGATGACGAGACCGAAGCGCGAGCGCGACAGTGCGACGTTGATGCGTCGCCAGTAGTCGGCGCCGAGGAAGCCCAGTTTTCGCTCGGGGTTGTTGCGTGTGATCGAGAAGAAGGTCAGGTCCGCTTCACGGCCCTGGACCGAGTCGACGGTGTGGACCGCGACGTCGAGGTTCCGGTAGTTCTTCGACGTGACGGCGCGCCGGAGTTCCTCGATCTGGCTGCGATACGGCGAGATGACGAGGACGAAAAGCCGTTCCTGGCCTTGCGGCATCGCCACGTGGCCCTTGCCGAGGGCGTCCTCCAGGTTGCGCAGGTGCCGCTGGATGACTTTGACTTCGGCCCTGTTCAGGTAGCTCGGCGAGGTGCCGCTGCTCTTGGTTTCGCGGCTCGCGGCGCCCATTGCGCTGGTGTCGTCCCACAGGACGGGCCGGCCGAACAGCAGGTCGTATCCCCGCAGGCCCGCGTCGAGCGGGGAGTCGAGCGTCCCGTCGTAGAAGCAGGTGGAGACCAGGCTCCCGATGGGGCGGATCATTCGGTACTGCTTGGTCAGCTGGTGTATGGAATGTGCGGGGAGCCCGTCGACGAGACGACTGAACAGGGTTTGTTCGACGTCCTGTGGTTTCAGGTCGTGTTGCTCGAGGATGGTCTTGGAACGCAGCAAGTCCTCCTCGGTCGGTGGGAGTTGCCGCGTGTCGCCGACCAGGATCCACCGTTTCGCCTTGACCATGGGGACCAGGGCCTCGGTGGCCGTCGCCTTGGACGCCTCGTCGAGGATGCACAGATCCAGGTCCAGGGTACGTACGGCGGGGTGGCGCAGGAACCCGAGGCAGGTTCCGGCCACCACTCGGCTGGTCTCCAGGAACACTTGCGTGAGCGACTCGTCGGCGGCGACCCGCTGGAGCCACTCGCCCTGCAGCGCGAGCAGTTTCATGAGGTCCCGGCTGGTCTGTTCCGTCCCCAAGAGGGCGACGACGGCGTCGTTGACGTCGTCGTGTTGCAGGTCGCTGGGCAACGTCAGGTCGCCTGCCAGGTGTGACCGTGCCTGGGCCGACAGCTCTCCCCGGAGGTCCCGCAGCATGTCGAGGCGCTCGCGCTTGCCGTAGGAGCCTCCGGTGAGTGTCAACGCGGTGGCCAGTTCCGAGGGCTCGTCGTCGTGCCCCTCGCTGAGATCGCCTTCCAGATCCGCGATCTGGTCGAGGGTCACCGCGAGTTCCTGGAGGACCAGGGCGGCGCGCAGGTGATGGGTGGGGACGTCGGAGGCCCGTGAGCGCTGTTCGATGTACTGCTCCGCGCGACGGCGCACCTGCTCCGCCCACTTGGCCATGCGCTGGTCGAGGAGGAGGTGACGCACGGTCGGGTCGACACGGGGATCGTCGGGAACCCCCAGACGGACCAGTCCGTCGATTCCCGCGCGATCGAGCCTGGACAGGGCGTTGTCGACGGCGACGTGGGTCTGCGAGACGATCAGGACACGCGCCGTGGGGTGTTCGGCCAGGAACTGTGCGACGGTCTCGGCGATGAAACTGGTCTTGCCGGTCCCCGGAGGCCCCTGGACGATGAAGACGTCGCGGGCGCCCACGGCGGCGCGTACGGCCCGTTGTTTGACGGAATCGAGATCGAGGTTCCAGCTTGTGACGGGCGCGTCGAGAGGAGCGGCGTTCGTCGTGGGATCGGAGAGGAGGCTGCCGAGATCGGCACGAACCGACGTCTGCGCCTTCACGGCGGCCAACGCGTCCCGCTGGCGTCCCAGGGCGACGTCGCTCGGTCCCAGGTCCGGTGTCAGGATTCCGCGCGCCGGCAGGTCGGAGAAGCCTGTTCCTCGCAGCACCAGGGTGGTGCCGCGTTGTTCCACGACCTCGCCGCGGCCGGCCCTGCGGGCGGACGGGCCGAACGATACGCGCCATTCCGTACCGAAGAGGTCGTCTCCGGGCGGCGCGTCGAGCTCGAACTCGTACTCGAGACCGCGGCGCTGGACGGACTTGAACGGGAGCGGGACGAGGTCCCCTCGGGCGAGGTCCTCGCGGGCCTGGAGTACGCGCGACCAGGCGTCGAACAGTTTGGGCTCTTCGGTTCGGGCCTCCTGGATCTCCTTGGCCGCGCGTTCCTCCTCGAAGCCGTCGAGACAGGCGATCAAGGCATCAGCGGCGGCCGTTGCCTCGGCGCCGTTGCGTCCCGAGCAGGTCCAGGCGAACACGTCGGGTACGCGCATGGCCCGCTCGCGGAGTCGATCGAGTTCGTCTGGCCTCGGGCGAACGGCTGCCGTAACCACGAACTCCTGGCCGGTGTCCGGCTTGATCGAGTATCGCCATTCGTTGCCGATGAGGACGATGACATCCCGCGTCACGATTCCACTCACCGGGTCGCGTCGATACAGGGCGGCCGAGCCAGTCGCGAGATCGGCGTGCACTTGGTCTTCCGCCCGACGTCGATCGGGCTCGTCGCCCTCGCCCAGGAGCCGGAGTGCGGAGTTCGTCAACGCGAGCCGGACCCGGTGTCTGCCGACGTCGCTGAGGGATACCGCCGGCACTCGGTTGTCCTGCAGCGCCCCCAGAAGTACCGAGGCGTTCTGCGGGCGCACGGTGGGATCGAGGTCGACACAGCGTTCGAGTAGTTGCCGTGTGTCCGGGGGCACCTGTGCACTGCGCAGCGCGGACACGACGTCGGCGCGGTCGTGGATCTTCGTGTCGGACATGCACTGCAGCAGGATTACGGCGACCGAGTAGATGTCGCGGCGGTAGGGGAGGTGTTCGTCGGTCGGAGGGGTGTAGGGCTCGGATCCGTAGCGGTTGACCGTGAGTGCATCGACGCTCGCGATCCGGTTGCGGAGTTTGGCGAGTCCGAAGTCTGCGAGGAGGGGGTGCCCGTCTGTGGCGATCAGAATGTTGGCGGGCTTGAGATCACGGTGCTCGACTTGGCAGAGGTGCGCATGTGCCAGCGCGGACACGATCGGGATGGCGATTTCGTCGAGGAGTTCGTCCCAGGCGTAGCGGCGCCCCTTTTTGAGGACGTCGGTCAACGAGTCCTCGATCCAGTCGAGCACGATGTAGAAGTCGCCGGTGTCCTCGGCGATGCCCGACGCCCTGAAACCGACGATGCCCGGGTGCTTGAGAGTGCGCAGTGTGCTGACCTCACGCTCGAAGATGCTGCGCGTGAGTTCGTCTGTCGATCCTCGAACGATTTTGATGGCGATCGGGTCGCCGTTCTTGAGGTCGACGGCCCTGTGAACGGTGGATAGGCCGCCGCGCCGAACATCCATCCCGATGAGTGCGAACTGCTCGGCGATCAAGGTCAACGCTGTCCCCCGTATGCTGGAACTCCCGGTCGGAGTCTAAGGGTTCGGTGCGACGCCTCGTGGCCCACGGCGAGAATCCCGATTCGGGGGTGTTGTCCAGCCGTCAGGCCTGCGAGCTCGAGTGCCGCCGTCGACAGGCCGAGCAGGAGGTCCGGGCGGTCTCGTTGCCGTCTGGCATCACACCTCCCCCAACGGCCCGCTTCGCCTTCCACGCCGCCACTTGAGTTTTTGCTCACAACAGGCTTCGTCTCGAAGGAGCGCTGACCTGGTCGGTCATCTCGGAACCGGTCTGCTCGGTCCCGACGTTCCCGCCGCGCTCGAACGAGGGCTCGGGTGCATGGATCCCGCCCGGCAGCTCCGCTCCCGAGGGTGTTCGAGGCCGGCTCTCGTGTCTCCGGGCGGGGGCAGTCGGAACCGCGCGGTGCTGTGGCTTCGCGGTGTTGCGGCGGCGGCATCGAGGCATGGGCGCGCGGTCGCGCATCGATGCGGACCGACGGCGTCCTCCGGGTGGACCCGGGTGGGATCACGCACAGGGTGCGGACGGTGTTCGGACCGACGGCCGGGTTGATTCGTTCGATCAACGTCCGCTGAACCAGGCGCAGTTGCGTGGCGTAAGTGCTCGATGCGGGATGCAGGTCCAGGCTGCGCATGCCGGGGTAGTAGTGGCCAGCGATGACGTTTCGTGTGTATTCCGGAGCGATCTGCGGCCACAGGTCGGCCAGGGAGCCAGCTGCCACCGGCGCACTCCAGCCGCGCACCGATCATGTTCGCGACCAGGGTTCCGAAGGGTTGCGGGTCGCGATCGTCGGGGCCGGCGGCGCCGTGCCGGCCGGTGGGCGGGCCTGCCCCGGCGGCTGGCACGCATGGCCCGCACCGCGCGCCTGAAGGTGTCGCGGGAGGTCCGGCCCCGAAGCTGGGGTGTCGTCGGTGGCCATCGGACACTCCCGAGGACGGTGACGCGGTGGGTGGTGGTCGGGGTCGAACACATGGCCTGGTCGTAGAGCCGGGGGGGCCGTAGAGGCGGCGGGCGTAGTCCACTCCGGCGCACTGGGCTATCGCGGGGACGAGAGTCGGATCCTCGCCCCGGCCCGGCGCATCTTGTGCAGAAGTTCCCGGGGAGGGGGAGCCGATCGGGATCGGGCAGGCCGTCCTCGCGGTGCGGGAGGTCGGCGAGTTCCGTGCCGTCGACGGTTGTCGAGTCGGCTGGCGCCGCCCGGTCGCGTTCGTGCCAGCACGGGGAGCACAGCTCGTTGATCAACGCTTGGCGGAGCAGGTAGATCCTCCCCGCACCAGCCCCGTTCCGACCCGGGTGGCGCAGGCCGCTGCGCAGGGTTGGGCATCGTGTCCTGCTCGTTGCCGATTCCGTCGGCGACGATCTCGGCGCAGGTCTCGCAGCGGCGGCCGGTGGACCACATGGTGCCCGTCTCGCAGTCCCAGTGGCCACAGCCCCATCTGGGCAGTGCTGCGCCCCGTAGCCAGCCGCCGGGGTTGCGGATGTCCTCCGTCGGAGTGGCGCCGTAGCGGATGGTGAGGCGCAGTCGCAGGCGGTCGGCATCCGTGCCGAGGTCGATCTGGCTGGTGATCTCCCGGTCGATTTTGCGCAGCACGAAGGCGTTGGTCCGGGTCAGCGGGGGACGGACGGGTTCCAGGACGGCCTGGGCGGCGGGGCTCAACGTCGCCCTTCTGCCTCCGGTGGAGTGGCGAGGGGTGTGTGCGGTTCATACCTGGGCGAGGGTAGGACGGGTCGATCGTGGTCATCTGCGGCAGCGCGTCGCCGATCGCGGGAATGCTCGCGAGCTGGCGCGGTTTCGCCGCGCGCCTACCACCGTCAGATCGTCTACGGCGGATGAGCAAGGCGACACCCACGTCATCCGGTGAGTCAGTCGTAGGTGATTCCTTATCCCCAGCCGGGGTACCCGATCCCTCCCCGCGGCGGGTACCCCGACGAGCCTGGGAGAACACCGCCCGACATCGGACCGGAGACCGGACCCGAGTGGGAGGCGCGGCCGACTCGTGCGCGGCCGTCTACATGGGTCCGACGATCTGGACGGCGGTGACGACCAGGACGCCGGGTGAGACCTGGTAGCCGACGAAGAGCTGGCCGCTGGTGACCTCGCGCCGGTCCTTGTCATACGTGGGGCTGGACCCGTGTCTGTACGGATCGTTCGCCAAAGCCCCACGCCCGTGTCGAGTTCGTGCCTGTCGCCCGGCGACAGAGCGCCGCGTTCCCGGTCCGCCCGCGGGGCCGACGCGCCGCCGCCGACGCCGAAGTGGTACCGGAGAGCACATCCCCGCGTTCGCGGGGCCGACGCGATCACAGCGTCGTGTCCTGGGAGATCGGCCGAACCATCCCCGCGTTCGCGGGGCCGACTTGGCGGATGCGTTCGCAGAGGGCGAGGAACTGGAACCATCCCCGCGCATGCGGGGCCGACGTCCAGGACGTGCACATCGACGACGGCACCGCCGCGATCACGTTCGGCACTTCGCCGATTGTCCTCCCCGCGTCGCTGGCCAACCTGGTCCGTGAACTCGTTGCGACCCGCCGTGGCAAAGCCAGGATCGGCACGCCAGACGAAGTCCCCTGTCTGTTCCCAGGAGGGCATCGGGGGCTCCCTCTCACCGACAGCCAGATCGGCAAGCGCCTCCGACTGCGCTGGCACCCTGGGCACTGCGGCGGCCTCGGGACCATCCCCGCGCTCGCGGGGCCGACTCGGCATGGGCATTCGCCTCGCGGCGCAGAGCAGGACCATCCCCGCGCTCGCGGGGCCGACGAGCCGTCGCGGTTGACGTTCACGGCGGCCGGGGGACCATCCCCGCGCTCGCGGGGCCGACCAGCGATGACGCGTGCGCGGTGGCTCCCCGTTGGGACCATCCCCGCGCTCGCGGGGCCGACGGGGCGACGCTGGCCGAGCGCGTGTGTAGGCCGGGACCATCCCCGCGCTCGCGGGGCCGACTCCCACGCCCGGCGCGTGGCGGCCGACATCCCGGGACCATCCCCGCGTTCGCGGGGCCGACACCGTCCTGGTCATCGGCTCCGAAGACGCAGCGGGACCATCCCCGCGTTCGCGGGGCCGACTCATGCCGAGTCATGTCCAGTCAGGACAACGGAGGACCATCCCCGCGTTCGCGGGGCCGACGCGCGGCCGGGGACCGCCGCCGAGGCCGAGCCGGGACCATCCCCGCGTTCGCGGGGCCGACTTCACCGCCCTCAACGGGGTGGCGAGGGTCCGGGGACCATCCCCGCGTTCGCGGGGCCGACAATGCGCGAGCACGAGGCCAGCCTGGGCACATGGGACCATCCCCGCGTTCGCGGGGCCGACCTGTGGTCCGAGGCCCGGTCGGTCGGGTTTCAGGGACCATCCCCGCGTTCGCGGGGCCGACTCGAGCGAGCGACTCGTGATCGTGTGCCACGCCGGACCATCCCCGCGTTCGCGGGGCCGACTTCAAGGCCGCCGTCGTCGGGCTGGTCGCCAAAGGACCATCCCCGCGTTCGCGGGGCCGACTGGCGGCGGTCGCGCTGTGCGCGGGCTGCGCGAGGACCATCCCCGCGTTCGCGGGGCCGACCTCGCCACCCGCAGCGAGAAACGGGTCAACAGGGGACCATCCCCGCGTTCGCGGGGCCGACCCGGCGATCGATCTCGGCCCGCAGCGCCTCCCGGGACCATCCCCGCGTTCGCGGGGCCGACCGGGTCGACGGACGGGACCGCGTGCAGCCGGGGGGACCATCCCCGCGTTCGCGGGGCCGACTGCTCGCGCGCCAGTGGAGATGGCTGGCCCTGGGGACCATCCCCGCGTTCGCGGGGCCGACCAACTCATTGACATCTGTATGGAAGCCCGTACAGGACCATCCCCGCGTTCGCGGGGCCGACGGTCGGATGCGTCTCGCGGCGGCTGGTCGGATGGGACCATCCCCGCGTTCGCGGGGCCGACTGCCGAACCGGCCGCCGGTCCCGCCCACCTGAGGGACCATCCCCGCGTTCGCGGGGCCGACTCAGTGGGGAAACTGAGTGGGAACCGCGCTTCGGGACCATCCCCGCGTTCGCGGGGCCGACCCTGGATGACCTGGGGTTCTACCAGTGGGTAACGCCATTTTCGTTCAGTTGCATCTTGCCACCTGTTGCCGCCTGTCGTGAAGCGGATCTCCCTCGACTCCACGGTAGTTAACCTCGCGGCCTCTCCCCTGGCGTTCCTCGCCGCCTCTGCAAAGGCAGTGACCGATGGCCAGGCTGCCTGGTGATCGGCCGCCGGATGGATCAAAAGGCGACTACCTGCGTCGACCATTCCAGGGTCACGTCGTCGGGTATGAATTGGGCCTCGAACACGTGAAAGCCCTGGGCCTTCCGCCGGAACATCCACGCGTTCGCGGGGCCGACCCCCCCCCAAGCGCATCGCACCGGACAACAAGCCCGAAGCATCCCCGCATTCGCGGGGCCGCCCCTGGATGACCTGGGGTCCTATCGGCAGGTAGCAGCCTTTTCGTTCAGTTGCATTTTGCCACCGACGTGTTGCCCCACGGCCAGGTGAACCTCCGTCGACACCACCGTAGTTCACCCCGCCAGCCCCTCGGTGCGCGTCGAGTGGCGATCGGTCCGGCCCAACCGAGGATCGCAACGATCGACGGCGACTCCGCCCTCGACGCCGACCGTGGAAACAAGCCCGCCCGCTGGCAGCCGACGACCGGACCTCGATCGACGCCTGTTCCTCCACGGATCAATCCCCGCGATCGCGGGGCCGACGTCCATAGGTACTGGTCGGTTTTGGACTTGATCGAGCAATCCCCGCTCGCGCGGGGCCGACCTGCGGGCGGAACCCGTCGACACCGGCCGCTCGGGAACATCCCCGCGGACGCGGGGCCGACGCCGGAGCGGACGATGAGGCGGTGGCGTAGGCGGGACCATCCCCGCGGACGCGGGGCCGACCGTGCGGGCGGGGCGCGGAAGGAGGTTGGGGCGGGACCATCCCCGCGGACGCGGGGCCGACGCGGTCCGCACCTCGGCTGAGGCCCGGGTGGTGGGACCATCCCCGCGGACGCGGGGCCGACTTCGCTACCGCCTTCGCTGATTTCGCCGTGGCCGGACCATCCCCGCGGACGCGGGGCCGACACCTTCGGGTGAGTCGCCCCGGGGCCACGCCTGGGACCATCCCTGCGGACGCGGGGCCGACGGATACACGGAAGCAGTGGGACACATCCCGAAGGGACCATCCCCGCGGACGCGTGTCAACGCTCTCTGAAAACTGACCCCCTGCGGGTCTCGGAAAATTGCCCCCCGAGGCCGGTTCAACCCTGATTCGCGCGGTTCTCCTTGGCG
>NZ_JBVHLU010000166.1:0-14693 GCF_055558835.1 Embleya sp. NPDC025285 | reverse complement strand
GGGGTATTTGCGTGGTGCTGGCATGGTTCGTGGTGCTCCTTACGCCGGGCACCATAACCCGGCTTCAAGGACTCCACCAAACTCAGAGCAGCTCATGACGGGGGGTCGGTCGTGTCGTGGACGAGCATGCGGAGGACCTTCTCGACCGCCTGGTCGGGGTCGGTGGTCGCGATGGGCAGGTGGCAGGCCGTGGGTTCGAGTGCGGCAAGCTCGTCCTGGCGGGCCAGGCGGCGCGCCAACAAGGCGGGGGCGGCCAGTAGTTCGGCCTCGGCTGCGCCTGTCGGGTTCGCGGCAACGAGCTGGGCTGCGTGGTGAAAACTTGCGTGGAGGTGCACCACCATGTCGGGCACGAGAATGCGCGCCCGGTGCGGGCTGAACAGAGCCAGAACCTCGTCGCCGGTCAGACTCCCGCGGGCGGCGGCCATGGCCATCGCGGAGACCAGGTATCCCGACACGACCACCGGTCGCACCCGCACAACATCGGTGATCGGGGCGGCCACGTTCACCAGGGCCTCGACGAGCCCCTCGTGGCCCGCTGCCGCACCGAGGCCAGCTTCCAGCGGTCCCTTGATGCGTTCGCCGCGCAACACGCGAGCCAGCCGCGCTGCGACCAAATCCGCGCCCACGACCCCATCCACGGCCACGAACGGGTACCGATGCTGCGGAACTTGGGCGGCGGCTCCCGGCTTTCCCGGCTCCTCGTGCGCGTCGGACGGAGGAGTCGAGGTCCCAACAAACGATGGATCGTCGCGGGGGGTGGGCACATCGGTCGGATCGTCGGACATGGGTGGTGCCTCTCTGTGGGCGGGCGCGGTGGCATTGCCGACTCAGGCGGTGTCGGCGCTGATCGGTGCACTTCCGCGACGGGGATGACAGGCGAGGTAGTCGGGTGGGTTCAGCCCGGGGCCGGCCAGGTGGCGATCACGCGTGCGCCCGTGCGGCCGAACGGCCGCCACCCCACCGGGGGCGAGGGGACTCGGCGGGCCCCAGGAGTGGCGGGTTCGCGCCCGGGGCGGTGCAGCGACCGCAGCGCCTCCGGTGTCGCCCGATGCGGGCCGCCGCCGGGGAGGCGGGGTCGGCGCGGCATACGGTGCCCGAATGCCGACGTGATCGCCGCGATCGCCTGACCGGCGGTGACGATCCGTGCCGTACCCGGATGATCGGGAGAGGAAATGACGATTCGCAGAGCGCGCTCGGGATGGACCGTGGCCGTCGGCATCGAGCCGAGCCGCCCTCGTCCCGAGTTCCCCAGCACCATGTCCGCGGCCAACGGGGTGCGCCCGGGCGGCGTCATGAGGCGGGGGTTTGCATCGGGGTAGGGGCCGAGGTCAGGGGCACTGGAGGTCTCCGGCGGGTTGTCGGCGGTAGATGCGCTCATCGAAGGAGTCGGCGTGGCCAGCGACGCATCGGGGATGATCCTGCAGATTTGGGAGTGTCGCCGGTGGAGCACCGCAGGCCCGTCCCAGCCCAGACGATCGTCCGCCGCTGCCAGCGGAAAGCTCCGAAGCGCGCGCTCATCGCCGCGACGAGCAGGAGTCCGCGACCCCCCTCACTATCGGGAGGACTTGCGATGACGAGATGCAGCGGGCGCTCCGGCGCATCACCGTCGTTGACTACCGCGATGAAGATCGAGGTGCGCGTCCGAGTCATGATCACGACGACCCTGCTGGGGGATGCGTGCTCGATGGCGTTACTGAACAACTCGGAGACGACGAGAGCGACCCAGTCCTGAGCCTCCTCCTCTGGGACATCCCAGGAGCCCAGGATCGACCCCGCGGCGTGGCGCACGCCTGCGACGTCGCATGGATTCAGGCCGGAAGGGCGAATGAGGCGCGACCTAAACCAGGCGTGTCGATGTCTCCGCCAGCCGTTCTTCGTCCGCATCGCTGCTAATGAGGTTGACGACTTCGCGGCCCCCGCATGAGTGGGGGTTCGGGCGGTACGGGAAGTTTGTCGTCTTGCTTTGGCCATGGGGCGCAGATCCCTTCCTGCCACCGGAGGGAAGCAGTTGATCTTGTTGCGCTTGGTGATCATGTGGGCGCCCTGAGTCGCCCCGGGATACAGTCCCGCACTCCCATTGGGATCGTCAATGGGAATCCCAAAGAATTGCCGGCGGGGCCCCCGGACGGGTGACGGTGAGGCAGAATGAGGCCCAAGGAGGCCATACAAATGCCGAACAGCACTGCGGGATCCTTGGTCCGCCAGCGAACTCTTGGTGCGCTCCTCGCGAAGGCCCGCGCCGATCGTCGGCTGACGTTGAAGGAAGTCGTGGCCGCGGTCGCGCCGGTGAAGCTCTCGCAGAGCAGGCTCAGCCGCATCGAGAACGGCGAGGGTCCCGTCCGGCCCGAAGACCTCGATGCATTCGTCCGTGTCTACGAGATCCCGAAGGCCGACCGAAGCGCCCTGTACCAGTTGCTGCCGGAGGACACCGGACGTCGGCCGAACGCCTGGTTCCATGCCTATAGCCAGATCCTCGACGCGGATACTTTCGGCCGCATCGCCCTCGAACACGAGGCAGAAGAGGTCTTGGAGTATCTGCCGCTGGATATCTCGGGCCTCCTGCAGACCCCCGACTACGCCGATCAAACGCAGCGGGGCGGGTACTACACGCTCGGCGAGGAGCAGGTGCAGGACCACACGCAGATCCGCATGAAGCGTCAAGAACGACTCAGGGCCGAGAATCCCCTTCGGGTCGTGGCGTACGTGACCGAGGCTGCCACCCACATCACGCGAGGAGCCGGTCCGGATGTGCTGCGCGAACAGTTGGCCCGCCTGATCAGGGACGCTGAGGAGCCCTCGATCAGCATCCGCATCGTTCCGAACACGGCTGGTCCGACCGCGGTGTATTCCAGCGGGCTGACCTTGATGAGGTTCCCGGGCGCCGCGCCATCCATCTCGTTCCTCGACGTAGTCGGGGCCAGCCTCATGCGGGACACTCAGAAGGACATCGAACGCGCCGAACGGTCCTTTCGCCAGTTGGACGAACAGGCGTTGTCCGAGGCGGAATCGGTGGCGTTCCTGGCACGCCGAATGAAAGAGATCAAGTGACCACGAACGAGTACCGCAGTGCCCCGTGGCGCAAGTCCACGTATTCGGGCCAGGCGAACGGCTGCGTCACCGTCGCCCCGCTTGAAGGCTCAGCAAGCAATGGACGCAACCTCGTCGGAGTGCTCGACAGCAAGATCGCAGGCAGCCCAGTCCAGGAATACCCCACCACGGCGTGGGCACAGTTCTTGGCACACCTCGGCTAACGACGGCCAAGCTGACGCGACCGGACGGCCCCTTCCCTAGAGGGGCCGTCCGGCCTCTTACCAGACCGACGCCAACCCGAGAGGGACGAAGGCCCGCGCAGCCGCCGAGCGCTTGTGGTCACCGTCATCAAGGACGTTGAGCCGCCCTCTCTATGTCGTCACGATGTGTTCGTGAGTGCCAAAGGCCGGTCGTGGCCTGGGTTCGCCCTCGCGCGTTCCCGTCGGCGGCGGGGTCCGTCCCGGACATTGATCATGATGGTGAGTGCGGATCAGGTCCGCGTACTCATGGTCCCGGCATCTTGAGTGGGGCAGGACGTCCCGGGCGGCACCCACGGGGAGTCCCTCCCGGCTGCCGGGTCATCCGTCCGCGAGGTTGAAGAGTGCCTACCATCCGACGGTGCGGGCTGGGTCGCGGACGTGGGCCAAGTCGTTTGGGCGGAGCATGCGGATTGAGTGACGGTGCGCAGGTCGTCCAACGCCGTCCTTACGCAGGCGGGCCCGTACGTGGCGAGCGCCCACAGGGCGGTGATCTTCGAAGCCCCGGTCCACAGGTCCTCGACTGCTCGCGGTGCGCGAAAGGCGTGGACGTTGAGGTGCCGCTGCGTGAAGGGGCGGTGGTCGAGGTAGCGCAGGCCGCCGGTGCCGCACAGGTAGGTGACGGCCTCGACGGCGGTGGTGAGGTCGGCCAGACGTTCCGAACGGTCCGAGGAGGCGGCGATGTCGCTGCTGTGCACGATGGTGCCGTGCCAGTTCAAGACGTTCAGCAGAGCACGGGTGGTTGCCTCGGCCACGGCTGCTGTGCCCGCGGCCTCGGCGACGGTGTGGACGACGGGTTCGAGCGCATCATGCAGTAACTGCCAATGGGGACTGGCGTGGTAGTACTGCGCGGGCAGTTGGCCGAGGCGCCGGGCAGCCCGCGGCGGATCGGCGATTCGGGCATCGCGGATCAACGTTGCGCGGCCGTGGGGGAGATGGGTCTCGACGGACAGCCACTGTCGCCGCTGCGGGTCGTCGAGTGCGGCGAGGCGGGCCCGATGCTGGTAGTCGCGGCGGACGAACTGGACGTCGTCGAGGACCACCCAGACGTCCGCCGCGTAGAGCTTCGCCAGGGTGGACAGGCGGGGCAGGAGGTTGGGCTGATGGATCGCGCACGAGCGCACAGTGCGCGGACCGGGCCGCGAGGCACGGTCAGGCGGGCAAGAGCCAACTGTCGTAGCCGCGGGCTCGGAGACGGTCGAAGGCATCGCGGACCCCTTCCGGGACGTGCTGCTCGATGGCGAAACCGCGCTTGGGGTACTCCATCACCCGCTCCATGTCACCCATGAGCATGTCGATGAACTGCTTGTCGTCGGCGTGCGTCCTGGCGTAGTCGTCGAACGACAGGGACTGGGAGACGCAGACCGGCTCCACCTCGGGCCACAGCTTGCGGCATGTCGCGTAGGCGCGGCGCTGCATGTAGGGCATGGAGATCAGCAGGACGGTGGTCACCGGGACGCCGGCGTTCTCCAGTACCTCGCGGGAGAAGGCGATGTTCTGGCCGGTGTTGGTGGCCTTCGGCTCCAGCAGCATCGCCTCGTCCGGCACGTCGAGGGACAGCGCGTGCTCGCGGTAGTGCACGGCCTCGCCTCGGGGGAACAGCCCGAGGGTGGCGGCGCTGGTGTCGCCGGTGAAGACCACGACCGGGAACATGCCGGCGTGGTAAAGATCGGCGGTGGCGGTGGCCACACCCAGGTCGAGGCTGCCGAGGGTGATCGCGGCGGAGCAGGGCCGCAGTTCGTGGCCCATCTGGTGGAAGTCCCAGACGATGCGGGCATCGGCCCGGTCCGCGTCGCTGATCGTGGTTCCGCTGCTGTCTGTCACGTGTACTCCTCGCTGTGGCGAACGGTCTCGATGCTGCGCAGTTGGTGGTTCAGGCCGTATCGGGCGGCGATCTCCGAGGCCCGGTCGAGCACGGTGTTCCCGACGCTGCGCGTGCTCGGGTCGGTGAGCAGGATGTGGGCATGCGCGGTGTCGATCTGAACGCGCCGGAGCGGGGAGTCGAAGCGGCAATTGCCACGGGCGGTATCGATGTAGGCCAGAGCCCTGGTGAGATCGCCGGCACCGCGGTGGGCCAGGGCGAGTTTCTGCTGGGCGCTCGCCCAGTCCTCCGGCTCGTCCAGTTCCTCAAACCACTCGGCCGCCTGGTGCATGATCTGGATGGCGGACTCGTTGTGTCCGTCCTTGGCCAGGGCGGTGCCGATCCACAGCAGGGCCCGGGCGCGGTCTGCAGAGCCCAGCCTCTCGTCGTCGGCCAGTTGTCGGTATCGGGAAGCCGCAGCGGTGTGGCGTCCCGTCATTTCGGTGACCACGACGAGCGAGAGATCGATTTGCGCGGCCCGGCGGGGCACGTCGAGTTCGGTGAACACGGCGTGCGCGTCGGAGTAGAGCTGCGTGGCGGTCCCCAGGTCCTGAACGGTCCCTTGGAGGCGCCGTAGGTCCCCGGAGAGAGCCAACGAACGGCCGTACAGGTACAGATGCCGACGGTCTTGGCCGTGAGGCCGCGTGAAGTGGAGCCAACGCTTCAACAGGGTGGCGGCGAAGGCGAAGTCTTGACGATCGAGGCACACCACGATCCGCTCCAGATCCTCCGACCAGGCTTCGTGATCGACGACCGCTGGCAACAGTGTTGTGCGTGGTTGCCGGTCGAGCGGGTCTTGAGTGAGGAACTGCTCGAAGCGGGCCTGAACGGTGGCATCGGCGCGGGCGAGGGCCGTGTCGAGGATGGCCTGTGTGTCGGGCCAGGGGCAGGTCGCGGCGCCGAGCTTCTCCCATTTGGAGACGGTGCGGACGCCGACGCCGAGATGCGCGGCGTAGGCACGCACGCTCATGCGCAGTGCCTGTCGTAGCAGGCCGGCCTCGCGGCCGGTCCATCGTCGCACGCTCACCACCGGGCGCCTCCCTCCTGGCGCAATGGAAGCACGGACGGTGGTCGAGGGACCACGGAAGTGCCACAAAGGTGCAACGGGCGTTCATTCCCGATGGGCTGGTGCCACGTCAGGCTTGGAACGGTTCGTCAGCTCGCTCGGTTGATGCGCCTTCGGTTCGCCGGATTCGACACAAGAACTGGACTCGGAGTCAGGCCGCCTTGGACGTGAGCCTGGCCCCTCGGGTCGATGGTCAGGGTTGCCTGCGTGACGTGGTGCTCGATCGGCGCCACACATGGGCATTCCTTGGTGAGGCCAATTCGTCATCAAAGAAAAGGAGTTGGCATGATCTCCGAAATCACGCACGCCACGACGGGTGCGAAGCCGGCGGCCCGGGACACGGCCGTTTCCGAAGGCTTCGACCTCGATGTCTCGCTGGTCGAGGTGGCCGACGTCGCCGGTCTGGTCAGCGTGACAGACGACAACTGTGGCGAGACCTGCGGCGCCTGCACCACGAACGTGGCCTGATCGTAGGCGCCTCACCACAGGCCGGTGTCTTCGTGCCCCGCAGCGCGAGGGCACCGGTCGCCCGGCCGAACACAGGAGGTTGTCATGGCTTCGAGCAGCGCGTTTCGTGCCGGTACGTCCGCGCTCGTGCGGGCGGTGGCCCGGTCGAAGCTCCCCATTCCCCCGTGTCCCGATCTCGGAGACCCGTTGCCTCACGGCGCGGTTGCCCAACTGGAGTGGCTGCGGCAGGTGTGGTCCGAGGAGGACACTGCAGAGGCGCTGGAACACGCCAGTCCGGCCCTCGCCTCCCAGGTGCGTGCCTTGTGCTCATCCGGCGCCCCGGCTGCGCGGGATGTGCGCCGCGCCGCCGCCTCGGTGGCCCGCTACGTCTTGCGTGCCGAGCACCGGCCCACTCCCTTCGGCTTGTTCGCCGGCGTTGCTCCGGCCACGTTTGGCCCACAGGCACGCACCGTATGGCGCACGGGTCACTCGGCCATCGGTCGCGCGGGCGCGGAGTGGCTGACCGTGGTCGTTGAACGGCTGGAGTCGTGTTCCGAACTGTTGGAACGCCTTGGGGTGGTCGCCAACAACACTGCGACCAGACGCGGTGATCGGCTCGTCTTGCCGTACGGGGCCAACACCGAACGTGACCGGAAGCGGGCCGTCGAGGTATCCGTGGCCCTGACCGAACCGGTGCGGGTGACCCTGGAAGCGGCCCGCGAACCGATCCGCGTCGGCCTTCTCGTGGACGAGTTGGCGGCCACCTTCCCCGCTGTGGACCTGGCGAAGGTACAGCGACTCCTGCATGAGCTGGTCCGACACAACATTCTGATCACCAACCTGCACGCACCGAGCACCGAGACCGACGCCTTGGACCACCTGCTCGAACAACTTTCCGCCGTGGGCGCCGACACCGTCGTTCCGGTCGCCGAGACCGTGCGCGAACTGCGCGCAGTTCAGGCTGACTTGCGCGGATGTTACTCCCGCAGGGGCCGGACTCACGCTGCCGCCCGGATGCGGGCTCTGGTCCCAGGTCTGCAACGCCACCCGTTGGCTCTCGACTTGCGCTTGGATGTCGACGTCGAACTGCCCGAGGAGGTTGCCCGCGAGACCGAGCGGGCTGCCGACGTCCTGACCCGGGTCAGCGCGCTCCCGTACGGAACTGCGGCGTGGAAGGCGTACCAGCGGCGGTTCTACGAGCGGTACGGCATCGGCACGATGGTGCCGCTCAACGAAGTCGTCGCCGACAGCGGCATCGGATTCCCCGACGGGTATCCCGGCGCCTCGGCCGATGCGCAGCGCTCGCGTCTCTCTGCACGAGACGACACGTTGGTGCGGTTGGCTCAGGGGGCCGCCCTCGACGGCCGCGACGAGATACTCCTCACCGAGGAGCTGATCGAGACCATGAATCTGGGCTCCGGGCATCCCAGGGTGCCCCCACACCTGGAGATCGGCGTCCGCGTCCACGCAGCCAATACGCAGGACCTGAACCGCGGACGATTCCTCTTGGAGGTTGCGAGCGTGTCTCGCGGCGTCGGCGTCGTCTCGGGGCGGTTCCTCGGGGTACTGGCACCCGAAGGCCGGGAGTCCATGTCGAGGGAAATGGCCGACCTGCCGACCGCAGACGTCGGCACGGTCCCCGCCCAATTGTCCTTCCCGCCGCTGTTGCCCGCGAGCGCCCACGTCACCCGTACCCCGCAAGTCTTGGCCGCCGTGATCAGCGTCCAGGAACACCGCCCATCGAGCGGTCACGTGCTTACGCCTGACGATTTGGCGGTGGCGTGCGACGGGCGCCGGATGTACCTGGCCGCGCCCAAGCACGGGCACCGGATCGAGGCGGTGGGGATGCACGCCCTGAACCTCGCCACACACACCCACCCGCTGGTGCGTTTCCTCACCGAGCTGTCCCGTGCCCAATGCGCGCAGGTGACCTTGTTTCAGTGGGGTGCGGCGGCGGCGATGCCGTTCCTGCCCAGGATCCGCTACGGGCGCACGGTGCTTGCTCCGGCACAGTGGCGGTTGGACGCGGCCGACCTGCCCGGACGCGACCGCGCCCAGGCCCAGTGGGACAACGCACTTGAGGAGTGGCAGATCAGGCGGCGGATGCCGCGAAGGGTCGACTTGGCCGAGGGCGACCGCCGCCTGCGGCTCGACCTCGGCCAGGCCGCACATCGAACGCTGCTGCGCCGGCACCTCGACCGCGCCCGCCAGGCTGTGCTTGTCGAAGCTCCGGACGCCGACGCGTACGGTTGGTGTGACGGTCGGGCGCACGAGGTCGTCGTGCCGCTCAAGGCGACGCAGCCACCGGCCTGGCCGGTCCTGCCGTCCCCTGCACCGGCCCGCACCCTCTCTCCGGCGCAGGTCCAAACCCCCGGTGTCTCCTCGCTGCTGCTGGCCACCTTGTACGGCGACCTGCGGCGCCAGGACGCGCTACTCGCCCGGCATCTTCCGGTACTGCTGGACCGACTCGGCAGGCCGCCGTGGTGGTTCATCCGCTTCCGCGACCCCGACCATCACCTGCGCGTGCGCATCGCCCTCCCCGATTCCGACGCCTTCGCCGAGACCGCCCGCACGGTCGGTACCTGGGCCGACGAACTGCGCGCTGCGGGCCTGTTGTCGGATGTGCGCTTCCCCACCTCCTACCGCGAGATGGGCCGCTGGGGCTCCGGTTCCGCTTGGGAGGCCGCCGAGGAGGTCTTTCGCGCGGACTCGCAAGCCATCGTTGTCCAGCTTGCACAACTCCGGCGTCCGCATCAACGTGCGCTGGTGACCGCGCACACCATCGCCATTGCCTGCGCGTTCCTGGGCAGCACCGAGGCCGGGATGCGCTGGCTGGTTGACCACATCCCGCCCACCGCGCCCGCTCGGGTACCGCGTCCGCAGTTCGCCGAGAGTGTACGACTGGCCGATCCGTTCGGGGACTGGGCGGCCCTGCGCGACGTGCCCGGTGGGCAGACCATCGTCAAGGCGTGGGCGGACCGGGATGCGGCACTCGCTGACTACCGGCCGCACTTCCCTGGTCCGGACACCCAGGGAGTCAGCTTGGACGACGTCCTGTTGTCCCTGTTGCACGTTCACTTCGTTCGCCACCTGGCGGTCGACTTTCCCGAGGAAGAGATCTGCCTGTACCTCGCGCGCGCCGCCGCCTTGGCCTGGACGGCCCGGAGGACACGGTGACCCACCATCTTGCGCTCACTGTGGCGAACGCTGTCGCGGAGATCCTGGCCCACCCCGACACCGCTCCCCTGCCCACGCGCACGACAACCACCGACCGGCAACAACTCGCCTACGGGCCACTGGGGATCGCGCTGCTCCACATCGAGCGGGCGGCGACCGGACGGGGCCCGTGGCAGCGCGCCCACGCCTGGCTCGCCGGCGCCACTCGGCAGCCCTTCATCAGCGGCCCCGACTCCCACCCCTTCTACGGAGCTCCCGCCCTCGCCCACACCGTTGCCCGCGCCGCCGTACACCGGCCCGGTACCTACCAGCGCGCCCTGGACACTCTCGACAGGCAGATCATCACCGACATCCGCCGTCGACTCGACGCGGCACATCGCCGAATCGACGCCGGAACCCTGCCACAACCATCGGAGTACGACGCCATCCGCGGACTCACCGGATATGGCCCCCATCTTCTCCGACGCGATCCGTCCAGCCCCACGATGCGCGCGATCCTCGACTATTGCGTGCTCCTGACCCGGCCGGTCACCCACGACGGCGAGACCCTGCCCGGGTGGTGGACGCCCACCGGACCCTCCGGCCGACCGGACGAGCGGTTCCCGAGCGGGCACGCCAACAACGGTCTCGCGCACGGAATCGGCGGCGTGCTCGCACTGCTGGCGCTCGCCACCCGCAAAGGCACCCTCGTCGATGGTCAACGCGACGCCATGCGCACCATCCAGTCGTGGCTCGACCGCTGGCAGAGAAAGACCTGCTCCGGCGTCGACTGGCCGTACTGGGTCACCCGCGTCGAACTCCACGACGGACGCCTCGCCCCGTCCGCTTCGCGCCGCCCCTCGTGGTGCTACGGCACCGCCGGCCTCGCCCGCGCCCAGCAACTCGCCGCCCTCGCACTCGGTGACACCAACCGCCAAGTCAACGCGGAGAACGCACTCGTGGCCGCCCTCACCGATCCCGCCCGGCTCGACGCGACGACCGGCAACGGCATGTGCCACGGCTTCGCCGGCCTCGCCCACCTCGCCGCCCGGGTCGCCGACGACGCGCATCCCGCGACCATCGACCGACTCCGAGCCGCGATACCGGAACTTCTAAACGCGATCTGCCCGCCGGGCACCGATCCGGTCCACGGTGCGAGGGCGGTTGTTCAGGACAAAGAGGCCGGACCGGGATTCCTCAACGGCGCCGCCGGAATCGCCCTGGCACTCCTTGCCCCTGCCACCACCACGCCGCCCCTCTCGGGCTGGGACACCTGTCTGCTCATCGCCTGACCCACCGATCGAAGGACTCGCACCGATGGCCGCGCGCCGCTGGCACCAGCACAACGTCACCTTCGCCGACCGCGAGAGCAGCCGGCGCGCCATCAGCAACCGCCTCGGCCCCGCGCTGTTCGCGGCCGAGGAAGCCGGACAGCTCGACGCCTGGTGGTTCATGAACAAGCAGCCCTGGCCCCTGCGGTACCGCGCCGTCCGACCGTCCCCGATGATCGAGTCCGTGCTCGACGACCTCGTCGAATCTGGCACCGTGCGGTCGCGGCCATCCGGCATCTACGAGCCCGAGACCCTGGCCTTCGGCGGCGCCCACGCCATGGACGCCGCCCACGACCTGTTCCACGCGGACAGCCGGAACCTGCTCGCCTACCATCCCGGCCCGGGGCGGTTCGGCCGCCGGGAGAGCGCCGTTCTCCTGATCAGCGCCCTGATGCGAGCCGCCGACCTGGACTGGTTCGAACAGGGCGACGTATGGGCGAAGGCCGCCGCACTGCGGCCGGCTACCGAACCCCCCGCCCCCGCGCGTTCCGCAGCCTTGATACCGGCGATGCGCACGCTGATGACCGCCGACGCCCGCGCCCTGCAGTACCCCAACGGCCCGCTCGACGGGCACGCCGCATGGGTGGCCGCCTTCGAACGGGCCGGGACCACGCTCGCCCACCTCGCCACCACCGGAGGGCTCGCGCGCGGCCTGCGCGCTGTCATCGCCCACCACGTGATCTTCCACGCCAACCGCGCCGGTCTTCCCCCAAGCGACCAAAGCGCTCTGTTCACCACCGCACGAGAGGCAGTCATGCGATCGCGTGACAACACCACGACGTCCACCGCAGGCACGCCCGAAATCACTAGCCTCGGGACGGTGAAAACCGATACGAGCACCACGTCCGAGGCAAAGGCCACACAGCTCCGATACGCCTTGGTCGACCAGATCCGGGAGTCCGGGCACGCACGCACGCACGCCGTCGAGACCGCGCTGCGCACTGTGCCCCGCCACCTGTTCGTGCCCGACGTTCCCCTCGAAGACGCTTACGCGAACGCGCCGGTCAACATCAAGTACGACGCCGACGGTGCGTCGATCTCCTGCGCTTCACAGCCCGGGATCGTCGCGCTCATGTTGGACCAGTTGGAGGCCCGGCCCGGAGAACGCATCCTCGAACTCGGCGCCGGCACCGGCTACAACGCGGCCCTCCTCGCCCACCTGGTCGGCGTGAGCGGCCACGTCACCACCATCGACGTGGATGACGACCTCGTGGAAGGAGCCCGCGGCCACCTGGCCACCGCCGGGATCACCAACGTGGATGTAGTGACCCGCGACGGCGCACTCGGCCACGCCGCAGGCGCACCATACGACCGGATCATCGCCACCGTCGGCGCGCACGGCGTACCTCACGCCTGGCTCGACCAACTCGCCCCCGGCGGACGACTCGTCGTGCCCCAGCGCCTCAAGGGCAGCGTGTCCCGTTCCATCGCCTACGAGCAGCGCGACGGCCGTTGGACCAGCGTCAGCAGCAGGATGAACACCTTCATGCCGCTGCGCAGGGGCATCGCCGACGACGACCGTCGCGTCATTCCCCTCGGTTTCGGCGATGCGGTACACCTCCAGGCACCCGCCGGACACCACATCGACGCCGAAGCCCTGGCCGAAGTCCTGGACCAGCCGCGCACCGAGGAGTGGACCGGCATGCTGGTCCGTGCCATGGAATCGCCCGAGTGGATGGAGCTGTTCGTCTCCTGTTCCCTGCCCGGAGGCCTGATCCGCATGCTGTTCCCCAAGGACGCCATGGGCAGCGTCCTCTCCGACGACCCCTACCCCTCCTCCACCGCGGCCATCGACAAGGGCGCCCTCACCTACCTCGCCCGGCGCCCGGCGCAGGAGAAAACCGCCGAGGGAGGCAAGCTCTGGGAGTTCGGCGTTATCGGCCACGGACCCGGCAGCGACGAGCTGGCCGCGAGCGTCGCCGAGACGATCCGCACGTGGGACCGCCTCTACCGGGGACGCGAGGCGTCCTTCGAACTCCGGCGTCTCGACGCACCCGCGATCGAGCAGCGCCCCGGGCTCTTCTCCATCGACACCCCGCTGAACCGCATCATCGTCGACTGGCGGTGACACCGGCTCGGAGGTGACGGAAGTGGAGCCCGTGGCCGAGTCGTCGGGCTCCACCACCTTGCACCCTTACCGCCGCCCACAGGGGGACACGTGGAACCAAACGGCCCGACAGCACGGCGCTTCCCACTCGTTGCCCGGTTCCGGCCCGCTTGTCTGCCGCTTCCCGCCCGGGTGGGGGCACTGGTCGACCTGGCCCACAGGGCGGCAGAACGGGGCGAACAAGGTTTGGCTTCCGCCTTCTTCAACCAATCCGCGCTCCTCGCTTCCGATCTTGGCCGTCCCGACCTGGCCCGGACGATGTGCCACCGGCACGCCCACGCGTTCCTGCGAATGTGCCCATTGCCAGCCGCGAGTGCCATCCGAGGGCTGGAGCCCTTGGTCAACTGCGCGCGCTTGCAGATCCGCGCCGGCCACACCGACGCCGGCCGCCGATGCCTTCTCGACCTGTACGAAGCCGTCGGCACCGGCACCGGCATTGCCTTCGAAGGCATCACCGTGCCTGCCGACCTCACCCGAGCCGTCGAGGACCGGCAGGAAGTCCGCAGGTGGTTGTGGCGTGTCCTGCTCGCGGACGGCACACGAGCCCTCGCTACCGCAGGCCGCTGGCGTGAGGCCCTGGCGCACGTCGAACAGCATCGGGGAGTGGGTACACGGATGCTCGACGGACGCCAAGTCGCCGTGGTCGCGGCTCTCATCGAAGACGACACGGATCACGCCGCGCAACTGCTCGCCGGCACGGCGCCCGGTGATTCGTGGGAGCAGGCGGTGACCGGCTGCCTGACGGCGCTCTGCCATCGCGATGCGGGTCTCGGCGTGGACGCCTTCCCGGCCGTTGCGGTGAACGCCTACTTGAGCAACGACCCCGATCCGCGGCTGGCCGTCTTCGACATACGCCTCGGCCTCACCGCACTCGATACGCTCGCATCCGTCGAGCATCCCGAAGCCCGCCGCCTGGTTGATACTTTGATGCGCCGCACGAGGGCAACGAAAGACGGCAACGCGGCCCGCGAGTTACTCGCCGACCATTTGTTCACTGCGGCCGTCAATGATCGCCAGATCCAGGAGTTCAAGGACCTGGTGCGAGCCTGTGGCCTCGAAGCAGGCGTCATGTCGGAGGAGCATTTCGGCGACCTTTCCGCCGGCTTGAATTCCAGCGAAGCGGTCATCACCCGAACCCTGTCCGCTGCAGTAGCAGCGGACAGGATGATCTGAGGGGGTTTTCGGCCGATGACCACATGGGGCCTGGCCTTGTTGAACGCGCGTCGGTCCACGACGAACGGCGAGACCACAGGCAGCCGACCCCGGGGCACGCGCCGCCGATCGGCACGTTGCGCGGACGACATAGATCGCCCCGCAGACATGTCACCTGAGCCGCGCGTATCCGTGTCAACGCTCTCTGAAAACTGACCCCCTGCGGGTCTCGGAAAATTGCCCCCCGAGGCCGGTTCAACCCTGATTCGCGCGGTTCTCCTTGGCG
>NZ_JBVHLU010000165.1:0-14792 GCF_055558835.1 Embleya sp. NPDC025285 | reverse complement strand
ACATCCAAAACCATCCCGCGCTCCTCAACGGCTTCCTCGCAGCAACCGACCTGACATGACGAACCAACAACAACCGAATCCGCAAAGCTCAGTAGGTCGCTGAAGAGTTCGTCGGTGAACAGGTCGATGGCGTAGACCAGGGCGCCCGCCGCCAACTCGGCCGAGCTCCGGGGGAGGGTGCCCGAGGCGTCGTGGCCGAAGTGGGCGGCGGTGAAGCACGTCAGTCGAGGGGCGAGACTATGAAGGCGGGTGCGATGGGTCTCCACGTCCGTAACGCTCGAATGCGTCGTATCTGCTTCGGGTTCGGCGCGACGGTGTAGTCGAGCGCGCTCTGCGGGATCCGTGGGCGGCGCGTCCGGCCCGTCGGCGGCGGCCAGGCTCTTTCGGGCGAGTTCGTCGTGCAACTTGACCTCGCAGGATGCAATCGTCCAGTCCGCGAATTCCTCGGTGGCTTCGAAGACGTCCTCGACGGCCTCCCGGGCTGCCGCTTCGGCGAACTCCAGGGCCGGCGCGTCCAGGAGCAGGAGTACCAGGGCGCCTTCGGGGTGCGAGAAGACCCGAAAGTCGTCGAACTCGATGCTTATGTCATCCGGGCCGTCGATGCCGTCCAAACGCTCCAGAGTGTCGGTGAGGAGGCTTGCAACGCCCGCTCGCTGCAGGGCATCCAGTGGTGGACGTCCACTCGGAGGGACGACGTCGACATGTACGAAATAGGTCACGCGATCAGCCTGCCCGAGTCGACCGAAGGGGGCCCCGAATCGCGCCACCGCAAGCTCACTTTCAAGACCGAGAGCGAAGCCGCCGGGAGAAGAGAGAAGACGACCGGCCGACCCTTCTCTTCTCAGGGGTTGACGGGTGAGTCGGTGGGCAAGTCGGACAACAATATTTGATTATCTCCGCGCAAAACTGGAGAAACAATCACAGTCGAGCCGATGGGCAACCGTTCGGGCTTTGGTGACGAGACGCGGGGGAGTGCCGGTTCGACGCGAGGTGCCGTACACGTCACGACGATCACGTGCGGGGGGCGAGATGGGCCGCAAGAAGGATCTCGACGACAAGACCGTTTGGTCCAGCGATCCACACACCTTGGTGAAGCACCTGGTGTATCGGCACTATCTGGAATGCTGGATGCCCAAGATCCTGCAAGCGTTTCCCGAGGCGACGATCGTCGACGCCTTCGCAGGTCCGGGTATCTACGAGGACGGCCTCGCGGGTTCGCCTGTCCTGATCGCGAGGACCTTCCTGGAACACCGGGCATTCCAGCGGTGCGGGGTGCTCAATCTGGTCTGTCTGGAGGAGCGCGTCGACCGGACCGACGAACTGCGGCGTCAGATCGCCTCACTACCCGCCTCGCCCAAGCTTCGAATCACCGTGCTCGACCCCGGGACCTTCGTCGAACAGCAGTCTCGGATCTCCGCGTTGGCACACGGCACCGACCCACGACGTCCCGTGCTCTGGATCCTGGATCCCTTCAAGATCAACAGCGTTCCGTTCACCGCGGTGCGGCAGTGCCTGGCCGCGCCGCATGACGAGGTCGTACTCACCTGTTTCACCGACGAGATGCACAGGTTCTGCGAGTCGGAGAGCATGCCTACCGCGCTGGATCGCCACTTCGGAGGGGACGGGTGGCGGTCCGCGGTCCTCGTGCATGGCGCGGCGGCCCGCAAGGTCGCGTTCGCTCGGGCGTACGGGGCCGGCCTCGAAGCGCAGGGTCTGCTGTACGGGCAGTTCGCCGTCGAAGTAGCCCGGCAGACCGCGCGCTACCACCTGATCCTGGCCACGCATAGTGAGGCCGGTCTGAAGTGCTGGAATCCGGTCACCTGGAAGTTGGACGCGTACACCGGGGCCGGGGCGGCCGCGGAAACCTTGCACCAGCCCGATCTCTTCGGCGAGTCGTACGTCGGTGGGCTGCAGCGCATGCTGCGGGACCACGCCGGTTCGGAGCAGCCCATGGCTGGCTTGATCAGTTCGGCGCTGAAGGCCGGATTCATGGAACGCCAGCTGCGGGCGATCCTCGACGAGTTGGCGCGTGAGGGTCTGGCGATCCGGGTACATCCGATCAAGGCGCGTTCGCCGTGGCCGCCCGACGGCGTCGTTCGGTTCTACGCGCCGGAGGACATCACGCTCGACCCGGTCAGCCCGCTCGGCGGGTAGATGCCGAGGCGGGCGATTTCCGTCGTGGCATCTGATCCCAGAGCACACCGTCCAGGTGGCGACCGTTCGCCTTCGGTGTGCGCCCGCCCCACTGCTTGAAGAAGAAGGCGACCTCGGATTCGCGGCACGTATCGCGGATGGCGGAGACCCACGCCGGGTCCATCGGCCGATGGCCGGGACCGGATTCTCCGCCGGTGATCACCCAGTCGATATGTGTCAGATCCAGCTGCGGAAGCGGCCCCAACAACGGTTCGCAGCTGAGGAATCGCACGTCGGCCGGGACCTGGCGGAGGTCGTCGATACGTTTCATCGTCGCTTGATTCTCGACCGACACGCCCATCCAGACGTTCGGTGGCCAGTCGAGCCTGTCCGCGAGTTGCCGTAGCCGCCGGGACCGCTTGGTGAGCACCTGGTACGTGTGTTGCGGCGTATCGGCCATGACCTCGAAGACGCGTCGGATGAACGGCAGCGGGACGCGTGCGTGGAAGAGGTCGGACATGGAGTTCACGAAGACGACACGAGGGGTCTTCCAGCCACGAGGCACGTCCAACGCGGAGGCGTGCGTCGTCAACGCGAAGCCGGGCCCGGATGTTCGCGGATCGCCGTCATTCTGATACTTCGTGGCGCCCATCGCCTTGAGTCGACGTGAAAGGACGAGCGCGTAGCAGTTGTCGCATCCGGCGGAGATGCGATCGCAACCCGTGGTCGGGTTCCAGGTTGCCTCGGTCCATTCGATGCTGCTGTGGTCGGCCATTCGACCCTGCCTCCCCTCGGGACGACCGGGCGTCGCCGATGCGACGCACGGCACCCGGGTCGATGGTTCAACGAACCGAGAGTCCTCGGGACACGCCCAACCTTCCTCGTGCATGTGTTCGAGTCAAGGCTTCGGGGCCGATCAACACCTTACGGAGTTCCGATGGTGCCGTTGCGTTGATGTTCTAGTTTCCTGGGCCCTCGGGCGCGGTGCCGTCAGGGACGCGAGGAACGGTGGGCGGGCACGGAACAGGTGGTGTTGTTCGTCTGCACACTCGCGGACGTGGACCGGTGCGAGTCGGCGCGTCCCGTGTTCGACGACGCGATGAGCGACGAGATCCGGGCCCGCGCCCGGTTACTTGCCGTGGATGTGGCGGGATGACGAGCCGGGAGCCTGATCCGTCGCGGGAGAATTCCGGGCGGTGGATGCCGCTTGCATACCGGATACCTCATGAGCCGTCGGCTCCGCGTATCGCCCTCTGGCGCAGATTCGAACGGCTTGCCATCGCGCAACTGGGCGACGGCCTGGTCGCGTTGCCTGCCGACGCGCGTACCGCGAAGTAGCTTGAATGGGTGGCCGAGGAGGCGATCGAGCCGGGGCGGTACGGCCAGGGCGCGGTTGGCCGAATCGGGTCCGAGGCGCAGGAACGGGAGTTGGAGCGTGCCATGGCTGACCGCCGAAGCTGCGGCCGCTGCGCTCGGCACTACCCCAAGTAAATACGACGCCTGCGTGGACGTCGACTTCAGCGCACTCGGCAGCGATGACGCTGCGGAGGTGGCACGACCGTCAGGCCGACAGGGATTCAGGGCCGGCGGGCCCTGCACGGTTCCGCGGTTGCGCCGACCACGCCCCCTCCGGGACCACCGGCTCGCCGACCCTTGACGGGGCGGCCTGTCGGAGTGGGGTGTTGAAGTACTTCTCGCCGATCTTGGTGAGCGTGTCGCTGTTCTGGATCGTTTTCAAGGCGGCGTTCAACTCGTCGATTCGGGTGGTGTCGCTCGTCCTCACGGCGACTACCTTGGCGGCGAAGTACGCGGCATCGTCGACGTGCAAGTGCCGTGCTTGGCAGGGCCGTTTGGGAGCGCCATCGGTCACGGTCCACAGCTGCGGTGCTCGCCGAGCACGCCGCCAGCGAGATCGGTGAGTGGGACCGCGGTTGGGGCAACTTCGTGCCCGCCGGACGCCCCAGGGCGACTCTCTTCGAGCCGGTGCCGTCCCTCTGGGCCAACGAGTTCCTACTTCGTTGGCGGTGATCGAGCCGCTGGAAACCGAGTCCATCACAACCCTCGATGCGAACCGCCCATCATGCACGAACTCAGCCGCGACGGTGGTGATTTCGGGAACACCAGTCACGCCTGCCTCCGAGCATGACAGGATTCACACCCTGGGGGCCACGTGCAACGTCGTTCCGCGGCTTCCTCTTGTCAGGCCGTGTTGCGGGCTTCTCGCTTGGCGCGGCGGGAAATCACCTGTGCAGGAGCGGCCTTGGCCGGCAGTACGCCGACGCATGCAACGACCGGCAGTGATGAGAAATCTCATCCTCCCCGAATCTCGCGCTTGGAGGTCGGGAACTTCCGTCTGCTCCACGATGTCACCGTCAGCCTCGAGGAACACGTCACCGTGTGCGTGGGGAGGAACAACACCGGCAAGACCTCGTTGGCGGACGTCCTGGGGAAGATGTTGCGCTCGGGGGAGCCGAGTCTGCGGATCGAGGACTTCTCGGCGGAATGTCATCCCGAATTCCTCGTCGCCTTCGAGAAGTTCGATGCCGGTGACGAGGAAGCGGCACGGCAGGTTCTCCCGGAGATCACCATCCGGATCGTCGTCACCTACGATCCACAGACACCGTCCTATGGTCCCTTGGTGCCGCTCATGGTTGACCTGGATCCCGACTGCCACGAGGCGATCATTCTTCTCAAGTACGCCCTCAAGCCGGGCATGCTGGGGGAATTCTTCCGCGACGCCCGCGAGTCACTGCCCGCAGGCGAGGCGCTCGCGGTGCTGCTGGACCTGGTGGGGCCCAGAATCCCTCATCAATTCGAGCGTTCCGCATGGGCCGTCGACCCGACGGACCCGGACAACGTGCGGCAGGTCTCCATCTCCGACGTCGGCAAGGTCGTCCAGTTCGATTTCGTCAAGGCCCAACGGGGACTCGACGACGAGAAGGAACGTCCCAAGGAACAGCTCGCGAAGATCGTGGAGTCGCTCTTCGTCATGGCCTCGCAGGCCGACGATGGGTCTCCCCTCAAACTGATCTCCGAGAGTATGGACAAGGCTCTCCGAGCCGTCGCGGTCGGACTGAACCAAAGCGTTCAGGAAACTTATGACCGGATGGCTCCCACCGTTGCGGAGTTCGGCTATCCCGGTCTCGGGAACCGGAACATCACCACGCGTACGACGCTCGACGCTCGACGCCTCATGACCAACTTCACCAGCATCCGCTATCCGGGGCATTCCGGTATGGACCTTCCGGAGTCCTACACCGGGCTTGGGCATCGGAACCTGATGATGATCCTGCTGACCCTCTTCGTCTACTATCGGACCTACGATACGCAGCAGAATCCCGATACCATCCACCTGGTCTTCCTTGAGGAGCCGGAGGCGCATCTCCACCCGCAGATGCAAGAGGCGTTCATCCATCAACTCGACGTCTTCAAACAGAAGTTCCCCCAAACAAACGGGTTCCGGCACCCGTGGAACGCCCAGTTTGTGGTGACGACGCACTCCGCGCACATCGCCAACAGAGCGGGATTCTCGTCCATCAGGTATTTCCGCGCCTGTGCTGACGGCGACCCGGGCGAGGCGATCAGTTCCACCGTCCTGAACCTCGCCGACGCGCCCGGCATCGACGCGGAATTCCTGCACAAGTACCTGACTCTGACGCGCGCAGATCTCTTCTTCGCGGACAAAGCCATCCTCGTCGAAGGCACAACGGAACGCATCTTCGTACCCGCCGCCATCGCCGAGTTCGATCGATGCCGGGGGGCCGCGGGGCTCGACAAGCTGTCCGCCCAGTACGTGAGCATCGTCGAGGTCGGCGGCAACTACGCCCATCTGTTCTACCCGTTCGTCGACTTCCTGGGGTTGCGAACCCTGGTGATGACCGACCTGGATGCCGTGGCGATGAGCGACGGCGAGAAGCCCAGGTTGGCGAAGTCTTGCGTGCACGGTGGTACGGATACGAGCAACAAGGGCATCAAGAAGTGGTTCGCCGATGAGGACACGTCGCCGACCAGCCTGCTCAAACGAGCCGGCGACGGGCTGCCCACGGTCGGTTTCCGTGCCCTGGCCTACCAGGTCGCCGAGCTTCCGGACGGACCTTGCGGCAGGACGTTCGAAGACGCCTTCATCCTGGCCAACCGAGGTCTGTTCCCACTGGACGTCGCAACGGCAGCGGACGTCGTGGTCGTCGAGCAAGCCGCGATGGACGAAGCGGCCAAGCACAAGAAGAGCAACCTCGCGTTGCAGCTCGCCGTCGAGACAGGGGGATGGCATATTCCCCGTTACATCCGGCGAGGCCTCGAGTGGCTCCTCGACCACGAGCCCCCGGCCGCAGACGAGCAACCCCAAGCAGCCGAGGAAGCACCGCCGGCCCTCGCAGAGAAGGCCGCCGGATGAGTCCACGCGATCCGGACGCTTCGGCCGAGCAGGAAAGCGAAAGGACACTGCGAGAGATCGTGGCTGCCATCGAACGAAGGCAGCATTTTCGCCTGGACGCGGGTGCCGGCTCCGGGAAGACGCATTCACTCATCGACGCACTGCAGCACATCCTCGACAACCGTGCGACCTTCCTACCGCGGAAGGGCCAGCGCATCGCCTGCGTGACGTACACCAACGTGGCATGCAACGAGATCATCCGCCGAACCGACGACAGCCCCCACGTATTCGCGGCCACAATCCATGGGTTCCTGTGGGAAGCCGTCTCCAGGTTTCAGAAGCACCTTCGGCAGGAGATTCCGAGCTTGCCGGGCTGGGCAAAGCATCTCGACGGCATCGAGTCACTGGCCGACCGCACGGTCGAGTACGACCTGGGATTCCGCAGCATCGACGAGCGACGCGTTACGCTGCACCACGCGGACATCCCGGTGCTTGCCATCCGCCTCTTCGGGCTTCCCAAATTCCGGTCCCTCATTGCCGATCGATTCCCCATCGTGTTCGTCGACGAGTACCAGGACACGCCGGCAGGCTTGGCCGAAGCGATGCTGTCGGGGGACTCCAATCCGAGCACGCGCTCGATCTACGGCTTCTTCGGCGACCACTGGCAGCAGATCTACGACAAGTCATGCGGGCCGATCAGCCGTTCCGATGTCACCACCATTCAGAAGCGAGCCAACTGGCGGTCCGGGCGCGCCGTCGTCGAGTTCCTGAACAACGTTCGCCCCGAACTGCCGCAAGCGGGGGTCGCCGACGCAGCGGCCGGATCGGTGATCGTCTACCACACCAACGGTTGGTCCGGCCCGCGGGGAACCCATTCCCGCAAAGGCCATCTCCCCGACGACACCTTCAAACGAACGTTGGAATGGGTCACAGCCGACGCCTCGCGACGCCAAGGAAAGGACGACCTCGGTCGTGGTGCCAAAATCCTCATGCTGACACACGCGTCCATCGCGGCCGAACTGGACTTCGCGACGATCGCAGGGACTTACCAGTACAACGACGACTACATACGGAAGAACGATCCGGTCCTGGAGTTCCTCTTGGACGTGATCGACCCGGCCTGCGACTACTTCCGATCGCAGCGGTACGCGCTTCTCTTCGACATACTGAAGCGCTCACGGCCCCGGCTCCATCGGCGAAGCGACAAGATCGGGTGGTCCTCCCTCTTCGGCCGGATCGAACAGGCCCGCACGTCGGGAACCGTTGGTGACGTACTGGACCTTGTTCTCGGCGAGCAGTACTTCAGCGTCCCCGACGCGGTGGTCCGCAGACACCGCGGTTGGAAGGCATCCCTGGAGGAAGCCGAGGGTGACTCGGCCGAGGTCGAGATCCGGCGTCTCCGCGAGTATGGGGGGCTTCGCGGCGTTCCGTATCGCGAGATCTCCGCGTTGCGCGACTACATCTCGGAGAACACCCCGTTCTCCACCCAGCATGGTGTCAAGGGTGCCGAGTATCCCGACGTCATCGCCGTCTTCGGAGGCTGGAACCGCTACAACTTCCCGGGGATGCTCACGCGCTTTCCCCACCGCAAGGACCTGTCGGGCGAGGAACTCAAAAGCTTCGAACGAGCACGCAATCTGTTCTACGTGGCCTGCTCACGTGCCCGCCGGGACCTCGTCCTCCTGTTCACTCACGAGCTTCCCGACAGCGCGCTCGAGACACTCGGTTCCTGGGTCACAGCCGACAGGATCGTCGCCGTCCCGTATTCCTCCGCCGAGGCAGGTTCATAGATTGCCCGTCTGCTGTGTGCGGTTGACGCGCCGAGGCTTCCTCCCGGATCACCCGCGGCGGTACCGCCGCGTTCTGCCGTCTCGGTAATCGAAGCAGACGACGTTGACCGGGACGCCGGGATCCGCGAGGTACCCCACGATCCGCTAGGTGGCCTCGTCCAGGCACACGGCGAAGGCACTTGAGCGCACGACAAGGGGTTTTCGCAGGCTGGGGGTGGTCGGTGGTGAGTTGTGGTCGCGTGGTGGGCGCGCAGACTGGGAGTAGGGGAGTCCCCACGTTCTTGGGAAGCGATCACGATGCGTTCCTCAGCTCGTAAAGGCCGTGTTTATCGTCGGTGTGGTTGTCGTGATCGGTGGCGCAGGCAGTTGGGTGCTCGTTGTCCGGATGTTGTTGCCGATCCGGACCATGGGACGTGGACGTTCGCCGTCGACTTGCCCGCTCCGAGTGGTTCTCGGGTGACCGTGCGCCGGGGTGGCTTCGTCAGTGACGAGGCGGCCGGGGCGGCGTTGCGGCGGTTGTTGGAGGGTGCGGCCGGTGGGTTCGACGCGGATCCGAATCAGACGGTGGCGGAGTATCTGACGGAGTGGCTCGACGCCAGGGCGTTGGATCTGAAGCCGACCACGTTGGCTCGGTATCGGGACTACGTCGTCAACGACCTCGTGCCGCACCTCGGTGCGATCCGGTTGGACGAGCTCGGTCGTCGTCACCTGGTCGGGTTTGCTCGGGCGCAGCTCGCGGCGGGGCGGGGGGCGGGTGAGTGTTCATCGGTGTTTGGCGACGTTGTCGAGCGCGTTGGGGGAGGCAGTTCGCCAGCATCGGCTCCAGTACAACCCCGCGCGGCCGACGATCGTGCCTCGGCTGCGGGCGGCGGAGCGCACGGTGTGGTCGGCTCGCGAGGCGGTGCGGTTCCTGCGGTGTTGTCGTGAGGGCGATCCGTTGCTGGCGGATCTGTGCGAGGTGCTGATCGGGACGGGGATGCGCAAGGGTGAGGCGTTGGGTCTGCATTGGGCGGACGTGCACCTGGACGAGGGTGTTCTCTATGTTCGGTACACGCTCTCGGCCGTGGACAACAATCGGCTGGTGATCACCGCGCCCAAGACCCGCAGCAGCAGGAACTGGGTCGCCATTTCCCCGCGCGTGGCCGCCGCCCTTCGCAGGCGTGCTCGCGCGAGCGGCTCGCGTCCTGTGGACCCTGCCGATCCGTTCACCGGTCTCGTGTTCACGCGTGACAACGGTCGGCCGTTGCGGCCGCAGACGCTGCTGGACCGATTCCGTCACTGGTCCGCCGAGGCGGGGGTCCCGCGGATCACGATGCACGACCTCCGACACCTCGCGGCGACGCTGACGATCACCGCAGGTGTTCCGTTGACGGTGGTGTCCAAGACGTTGCGGCACTCGACGTTGTCGACGACGGCGAACATTTACGCCCACCTGACCCGGCAGGCCGCCCACGGTGCCGTCGACGCCATCGAGGAAGCCCTCGCCGGTGCTGAGGGAGTGGACGTGGCGAGGCAGCCGCCGAATCGGTTGCGACCACATCGCGACCACCCGGCCCGGCTGCGCGACCTGTTCAAACCGCTCTACACGGCTGCGGTTGCGGGCCGATCGCTCGTGAGTCCCAAAGCCGAGCGGCGGTCGTGCGACCACACTGCGACCACCACGCCCCAGATGACGGAAAAGGCCGTCCTCCCATTTCTGAGAAGACGGCCTCCGACCTGCGTAAACGCTGGTCGGGACGACAGGATTTGAACCTGCGACCCCTTGACCCCCAGAAGGAGATGGGGCATTTCCGCAGGTCAGGGGTACTTTACTGCGCAATACGACGTTCGATTTCCAGTATATCGTGCCGCTTCGTGCACGCCGTGTGGTCCACAACTGGTCCACAGGACGCACGAGTTCGTCAGGTCGAAGTCGTCAGTCCGTGACGGTGTAGAGGTGGACTCGATGGATGTCCGCCCCCGACGGCGTGAACCAGTCGGCGACCGAGTCTGGTTCGTCGAACGCGTCCTCCTCGTAGAGCCACTCCGGGTCGAGGTCCCCCAGGATCGTCTCCCTGAACGCGGCGTAGGCGCTTTCGACGTCGTCGTCGTACAGGCCGTGGACGTCGAGGATCGGTACTGCCTCTTGCAGGAGCAGGTGGAGGGCGAGCGCCTCGGCCGTGGTCGACGGGGGTTGCCACGCGGTCGAGGTGAGCCGTTGAACGATCGTTGCCGTGGCGATGATGAAACGGCGTACGAACAGCTGGGTGTATTGCTCGGTGAAGGCGGGTGGAAGTTCCTCCAGGACGAAGAAGACGGCGTCGGAATCCTCGATGCTGTCGGCTGTCTCGTCTTCCGCGAGGGTGATGAGGTCGCCGAAGAGTTCGTCGGTGAGCACGTCGATGGCGTTGATGAGGGCGCCCGCCGCCAGTTCGGCGGTGGCGAGGGGCGCGGCGCCCGAGGCGTCGTGCCCGAAGTGGGCCGCCGTGAAGGACGTCAGCTTCGGTGCGAGGTTCCGCAGGTACGTACGGCGAGCCTCCACCTCCTCGTCCGTCGGACCGGCCGAGTCCGTGTCCGGTCGGGGCCAGCGGTGGAGTCGGGCACGTTCCGCAGGATCCGCGGGTGGTGCGTCGGGGCCGTCGGCGGCGGCGAGGCTCTCCTGCGCGAGCTTGTCGTGCAGCTTGACCTCGCAGGAGGCGATGGCCCAGTCCTCGAACTCCTCCGTGCCCTCGAAGATCTCCTCGACCACTTCCCGAGCGGCACCCTCGGCGAACTCCAGGGCGGGGGCGTCCAGAACGAGAAGCACCAACGCGCCTTCGGGATGTGAGGCGACCCGGAAGTCGTCGAGATCGATGCTCACGTCGTCCGGGCCGTCGATACCCTCCAGACGCTCCAAAGGATCGGCGAGAAGGCGAGCCACGCCTGCTCGTTGCAGGGCGTCCAGGGGCGGGTGCCCGCTCGGAGGGACGACGTCGACGTGTACGAAATAGATCACGCGACCAGCCTGCCCGAGCACGGCTGTGATGATCGTCAATTTCGGTGAGTTGCTCACCCTCGGTGGGCCCGAGCCTTCTGAGGCCTTCACTCCTGCCCGAGGTGATCAGTGCGGAGGGCACTGGTTGCGGGTGACACCACCATCGCTGATTGCGTGACCGAAGCCGTGGTGTTCGCAACCCAGAGCAGCGAGCAGGACGTTCTGGTCATGCATCTGCTCGGTTGCACCAGGGGCATTGGAAGCAAGGAGGCCCAGGTTTGGCCCCTTTGACGGCCCGGGCTGCCAGGGAAGCAGCCGAACTCACGGCCCCGCTCATCCGGAACAAGGGCAAGGAAGACACGAGGGACAGGAAGAAGTCGGACGACGGCTGACGGCGGCACGAACACCGGCGACCTGCGCACCGCCCGACTCCCGCTCGGCCACTCGCACGTCAACGTCACCACCCGCTACGCGGCCGGCACCGATCGCGCCGACCGGCATGCGGCCGCACTCATCCGAAACAAGGGCAAGAAATGCAAGAAGAAGGGCAAGCAGAAGCGGACGACGCCTAACTCGTTGCCCTTCCCCGCAGGGTCGGGACGGCGGTTCGCTCCGGTGTGAGCGGGGCGTGTCCTGCGCCTGATCGCGGGCGGAGAACACGACCCGCCGGTGGCGGGGCAGCCAATGAACCGCCCTTCCACCGGCTTCCAGACGGTGGTCACGGGCGACGCCGCCTTGCGACACGGCCTCTCTGGAAGCACCAACGCCGGCCCGTTTCATGCGTGTTCCTGTCCTGCATCCGTGGCATCGGGTCTCCGGGGCGGGCCGGTTGGCGTCCGCAGCGGGGTGCGTGCCAGGAGGGCGACGTCCACACCGAAACCAACAAGCAATCGCTCTCCGTCGGCTATGGCAAGCGCACGACAGGCCGCCGGCAGGGGAACCCGGTCGATGCATTGCTCGGTGGTCAGGTCCCACACCCGCACCATGCCGTCGCTGGAGCCGGTGACGGCGACCGGCCGGCCATCCACCACTGTGCACGCCACCGCGTCCACCCGGCGGGTGTGTCCGATGAGGCGCTTGCCGCGCTGCTGCCCGGTAATCAGGTCCCACACCCGCACCGTGCCGTCGCTGGAGCCGGTGACGGCGACCGGCTGGCCATCCACCACCGTGCACGCCACCACCTGCACCGGGCCGCTGTGTTCGGTGAGGGGCTTGCCGTGCTGCTGCCCGGTGGTCAGGTCCCACACCCGCACCGTGCGGTCGCTGGAGCCGGTGACGGCGACCGGCCGGCCATCCACCACCGTGCACGCCACCGCGTTCACCCAGCGGGTGTGTCCGATGAGGGGCTTGCCGTGCTGCTGCCCGGTGGTCAGGTCCCATACCCGTACCATGTGGTTGCTGCCGCCGGTGACGGCGACCGGCTGGCTGGCCACCACTGTGCACGCCACCGCCTGCACCGGGCCGCTGTGTCCGATGAGAGGCATGCAGTGCTGCTGCCCGGTGGTCAGGTCCCATACCCGTACCATGTGGTCGCCGCCGCCGGTGACGGCGACCGGCCGGCCATCCACCACCGTGCACGCCACCGCGTTCACCCAGTAGCTGTGTCCGATGAGGGGCTTGCCGTGCTGCCGTCTGGTGGTCAGGTCCCACACCCGCACCATGCCGTCGTTGCCGCCGGTGACGGCGACTGGCCGGCCGGCCACCACCGTGTACGCCACTGCGTTCAGCCAGCGGGTGTGTCCGGTGAAGGTGTCGCGACGGGCAGTGTTGAGGTCTCCACCCGTCGCCGAGACGGCGATCCACCTTCCATCGCCGACTCCGACGGCGAGGGCCGCGGCGAGATCGGTGGCTCGGTGACGTGACGCGTCCAGCGCGAGGTCGTGGCGGCGGACGGGTGGGTCGAGGTGACGATGGTGGTCGACGGAGGCCAGGTACGCGGATCGGGCGAGCAGGGCGTCGTGGGTTTGGACACGCGGGAACGCGGCGACGATGGCGGCCGGGTCGCCGTGGACGAGGTATTCGGCGTCGGTGAGGAGTTCGTCGAGACGCCCGGCGGCCTCGGCGTGGGCGGGGGCGTGGCGCAGGAGGTAGGGGGGCGCGGTCTCCCAGATGCGCGCGCGGCCGTCGTGGGTGGTGTGGGTGGCGAGCAGGTGGGTCAGGACGTCGTCGGCGGTGGGTGCGGTGGCGTTGGTCGGGCGGGGTGTCAGGTGGTCGACGAGGGCCTGGTGGAAGAGGCGGTGCAGGAGGGTGCCGTCGGTGTCGGGGGTGATGCGCAGATAGAACAGAGCGTCGGGCAGCAGGGCGCGGGCCCGTTCGGGGGTGAGGCCGGGGGCGAACACGCCGGCGAGGGGAAGCGCGATCTCCAGGGGCATGCCCTGGCCCCGGGCGGTGGCGACGGCGGTCAGGACGGCGCGGATCGCCCGGCCGTCGGGGTGCGAGGCGAGGTCGAGGTCCAGGACGTCGGGCAGGGTGGTGGGTGTCGAGCGGCCCAACTCGTCTGCGGCGTCCGGGGTGTCGGGGGCGGGGCGGTGTTCGAGGTGGCGGGTGAGGATCTCGGCGACCAGGAACGCGCCCCACTCGGGGCGCCGACTCGTGTCCGGGGCGAGGCGCTCGGCGGTGGATCGGGCGAGGCTTTCACGGATTGTGCGCCACCCGGGTGGGGCATAGGCGGGCAGGTCCGACAGGCGGGCCCGCAGGTGCGCGGCGAGGTCGTCGCGAACCTCGTGTGGACGGGCGTCGTTCAGATCCACCAGGCCGTCAGTGGCCTCGGCCAGGTCGAGCAGGGTGGTCAACATCGGCCGCCACGGACGCGTGCCCACCAACAGGCGCACCGCAAGGGTTCCGTCGGGGCGGGCGGCGCGGGCCAGCAGAACCAGTTCCGTGCACAGCCCTGGCGGGTCGGCCGCCTCGTCCAGAGCGTCCACGATCACCGCAGGCACCTCGCCAGCCCGTAGGAGCGTGCCCGCGATCACGCCCGCGGCGAGCAGCTTGCCCGCATCGTCTTCGGACAGACGGAGTTGGCGCGCGACGGACTTGAACACCTCTGCGGTGGAACGTCCTCGGGCGTGGACCGCGGCCAGCAAACGGTTGATCGAGGGGCATCCCGACGCGTCGCGCGCATCCAGGCGTTCGCGCACCTGCGGCGCAACCGATACGAGTTCGGGGTGCGCGGCGCAGGCAAGTGCGCCGAGCAGAGCGGATTTCCCGACGCCGGGGCTGCCCGTGACCACCACCAGGCCCCCGGCGTCCACATCGTCCAACCACGGCGCGAGCAGGCGCAGATGGGTGCGGCGGCCAGTGAAGCGGGTGCCTGCCTTGTCGGTGAAGTGACGGGCGTCGGAGGGGTCCAGGAACACACGCAGCGCGGGATCGGCGACCCCGGCGCGTGCGGCGGCTGCCGAGTCGTGGGCGCCGTTCGGGAAGAACGGCAGGTCCGGCTCGATAGGGCCGGGTGAGGCTTCCCCCGGAACATGGACACGGGGTTTCATGCGGCCAGTGAAAGCGTATCGGTCTCGCTCGCGCGTTCCTCGAACGCGGCGGGGCT
>NZ_JBVHLU010000164.1:0-14948 GCF_055558835.1 Embleya sp. NPDC025285 | reverse complement strand
TCTCTCCCTACCGGGACACGTTTTCCGCCCCCCCCTTGGGCCTTCCTTCCCCCCCCCCCCCCCCCCCCCCCCCGCGGCGTGTCCTACAGGCCGAGGTCGCCCTCGAAGGCGCCTTCCTCCAGGCGGGTCTTCACCGTCTGCAGGAAGCGGGCCGCGTCCGCGCCGTCCACCAGACGGTGGTCGTAGGACAGGGCCAGGTACACCATCGAGCGGACCGCGATGACCTCGCCGAGCGTCGGGTCGTTGACCACGACCGGGCGCTTGACGACCGCGCCCGTGCCGAGCATCGCGACCTGCGGCTGCGGGAAGATCGGCGTGTCGAACAGCGCGCCGCGCGAACCGGTGTTGGTCAGCGTGAACGTACCGCCGGCCAGCTCGTCCGGGCTCACCTTGTTGGTGCGGGTGCGCTCGGCCAGGTCGGAGATCTTGCGCGAGAGGCCCGCGATGTTCAGGTCACCCGCGTTGTGGATGACCGGGACCATCAGGCCGCGGTCGGTGTCCACCGCGATCACCAGGTGCTCGGCGTCGTGGTAGGTGACCGTGCCCGCGTTCAGGTCCATCGACGCGTTCAGGACCGGGTGGACCTTGAGCGCCTCGACGGCCGCCTTGGCGAAGAACGGCATGAACGACAGCTTGACGCCCTCACGCGCCGCGAAGTCGTTCTTGGCCCGGTCGCGCAGGCGGGCGATGTTGGTGACGTCCACCTCCACGACCGTGGTGAGCTGGGCCGAGGTCTGCAGCGACTCGACCATGCGCTTGGCGATCACCGTGCGCATGCGCGAGAGCTTCTCGGTCCGACCGCGCAGCGGCGACGGCTCGATCGCAGCCGGGGCCTTGGCGGCGGGCGCGGCCGAGGCGGCGGCCGGAGCCGATGCCGCGGCGGCGGCCTGGGCCGCCTGCTGCTTGCGGGCCGTCTCCAGGACGTCCTGCTTGCGGATCCGACCACCGATGCCGGTGCCCGCGATCGAGCCCAGGTCCACGTTGTGCTCGGCGGCCAGCTTGCGCACCAGCGGCGTGACGTACGCGCCGTCGGCCTCGGCGGGCGGGGTGAGCTGCGCGGCCGGAGCCGGTGCGGCGGCGGCCGGAGCCGGAGCGGGCGCCGGAGCCGGCTTGGGCGCGGGCGCCTGGGCCGGAGCGGCGGGCGCCGGAGCGGGAGCCGGTGCGGCGGCGGCCGGAGCCGGAGCCTGCTGGGCCGGAGCCTGCTGGGCCGGTGCGGGCGCCGCCGGAGCGGGCGCCGCGGCCGGCGCGGAACCGGGCGCGCCGATGACGGCCAGCTCGGCGCCGACCTCCACCGTCTCGTCCTCGGCGACGCTGATCTTCAGCAGCACGCCGCCGATCGGCGCGGGGATCTCGGTGTCGACCTTGTCGGTCGAGACCTCCAGGAGCGGCTCGTCGGCCTCGACCGTGTCACCCTCCTGCTTGAGCCAGCGGGTGATGGTGCCCTCCTGCACGCTCTCGCCGAGCGCGGGCAGCAGCACCGGAGTGCCCTGCACGTCGCCGGCGGGTGCGGCCGGAGCCGCGGCCGGGGCGGGCTCCTGCGCGGCGGGCGCGGCCTCGGAGGGCGCGGCCGGAGCCGCCTCCTCCTGCGCCGGCGCGGCGGCCGAAGCCGCCTCCTCCTGCGCCGGCGCGGCGGCCGGAGCCGGCGCCGCGGCACCGGTGCCGTCGTCGATCACGGCCAGCTCGGCGCCGACGTCGACCGTGTCGTCTTCCTGGGCCTTGATGGACACCAGAATGCCGGCGGCGGGGGAGGGGATCTCGGTGTCGACCTTGTCGGTCGAGACCTCGAGCAGGGGCTCGTCCAGCTCGACGCGCTCACCCTCCTGCTTGAGCCAGCGGGTGATGGTGCCCTCCTGCACGCTCTCGCCGAGCGCGGGCAGTGTTACGGAGACCGGCATGGGTCAATGACTCCTTCTCAACGCTTCAAGGCGTGTGTCTTGGATGACGGGGCGCGATTGCGGGCGCGTCGTCAGTCGTGGACGTGCAGGGGCTTGCCCGCCAACGCGAGGTGGGCCTCGCCAAGCGCCTCGGACTGCGTCGGGTGCGGGTGGATGAGCTGGGCGACCTCGGCCGGCAGGGCCTCCCAGTTGTAGATCAGCTGGGCTTCCGAGGTCAGTTCGCCCATGCGGGCGCCGACCATGTGGATGCCGACGACCGGGCCGTCCTTGACCGAGACGACCTTGACCTGGCCGGTCGTCTTGAGGATCTGGCTCTTGCCGTTGCCGCCGAGGCTGTAGCTGATCGTGGCGAGCTTGTCCGAGCCGTAGCGCTCGACCGCCTGCGCCTCGGTGAGGCCGACCGAGGCCACCTCCGGGTCGCAGTAGGTCACGCGCGGCACGCCCGCGTAGTCGATCGGCACCGGGTTCAGTCCGGCGATCCGCTCGGCGACCAGAATGCCCTCGCCGAAACCGACGTGGGCGAGCTGAAGGGTGGGGATGAGGTCGCCCACGGCGGAGATGGTCGGCACGTTGGTGGCGCAGTACTCGTCCACCAGGACGTAACCGCGATCCATCGCGACGCCGGCCTCCTCGTAGCCCAGGCCCGCCGAGACCGGGCCGCGACCGACGGCGACGAGCAGCAGCTCGGCCTCGATCTGCTTGCCGTTCTCCAGCGAGACCCGCACGCCCGCGTCGGTGTACTCGACACCGGCGAAGCGCGCGCCGAGCTCGAACTTGATGCCGCGACGGCGGAAGGCGCGCTCCAGGAGCTTGCTGCTCGCCTCGTCCTCCAGCGCCACCAGGTGCGGCAGCGCCTCGACGATGGTCACGTCCACACCGAAGGACTTCCAGGCGCTGGCGAACTCGACGCCGATCACACCGCCGCCCAGCACCACCGCGGACTGCGGGACCCGGTCGAGCACGAGCGCGTGGTCGCTGTTGATCACGCGGTTGCCGTCGATCTCCAGGCCCGGCAGCGACTTGGGCACCGAGCCGGTCGCGAGTACCACGTGTCGACCCTCGTAGCGCTGCCCGTTCACCTCGACCGCGGTCGGCGACACGAGCTTGCCTGCGCCCTCGACGACGGTGATGTTGCGGCTCTTGATCAGTCCGGTCAGGCCCTTGAACAGGCGCGAGATGACGCCGTCCTTGTAAGCGTGCACGGCTGCGATGTCGATGCCGTCGAACGTCGACTTGACGCCGAACTGCTCGCTCTCACGAGTCTGGTCCGCGACCTCGCCCGCGTGCAGCAGGGCCTTGGTCGGGATGCAGCCGTTGTGCAGACACGTGCCGCCGAGCTTGCCCTTTTCGATGAGGACGACCCGCATACCGAGTTCGGCCGCGCGAAGGGCGCACGCATAGCCGCCGCTCCCGCCTCCGAGAATGACTACATCGAAAACGGCTCCGGCGTCGTTCGCCACGTCACGTCCTCCTGTGATTGCGATGCCCACCCGCGCGGGACGCGGCGGGGAGCACCCCCTTCTTGTGGAAGGTCTCAAGTGCCGGTACAACATCCTCCCACTTGTCGGGAGCGGCCGAGCACTCCGCCCCGGTGTTGCCTGTCCCACAAGGGCGGGGCGGAAATGGCGGACCGGGGGCACAACGTGTCGTCGTGACTCGTTGTTCCGACACGAACGCGACCGCCGACCCCGGACGGACGCGGATGACATGCGCGTACGACAGGAAGGAAATCCCCGTGGGGTTGTTCCGACGCAAACGCGGTGCCGGCGCGGACGCGCCCGACCGCAGGCAGGCCGCTGCCGCGGCCGCGCACCTGAGCGAGTTCGCGCGCAGCCGCAAGGGAGTCGAGGCGTACATCGAGCCGGTGACCACCCTGAGCGGAACGACGGTGGTGTTCATCGCCGACACCGGGGAGTGGACCCGACGCCGGGTCGTCGACCCCGGCGCCGCGCGCACGCTCGCGCGCAAGCTCGGCATCCCGGTCTACGAGGCGGCGCTGGTGGGCTACCCGAAGCGGATGCGCGAGTGGACCCGCCGGCAGTCCGGCGAGGGATCCTGAGCGATCCGGGTCCACCCGGATCGGGTTCGGCCGGGGCGCCTGCGTGCCCCGGCCGAACCGGTCGAACCGGGATCGAGTCGGATCGAGTCGGATCGAACCCACCGGACCGCACCGGTCCCGGTGAGCGCGGAATCAGATCCGGTTGTCCGCGACGTCCTGCGCGACCTGGAGCAGCGAGCGCACCGCGACACCGGTGCCGCCCTTGGGCCGGTAGCCGGCGGCCTCGCCCTCGTGGAACGCGGGGCCCGCGATGTCCAGGTGCGCCCAACTGACGCCCTCGGCCACGAACTCCTGGAGGAAGAGACCGGCCACCAGGCCGCCACCCATCCGCGAGCCCATGTTCTTGATGTCGGCGATCGGCGAGTCCATCGACTTGCGCAGCTCGGTCGGCAGCGGCATCGGCCAGGCCGGCTCGCCCGCGCGCGTCGCGGCGTCGTGCACGGCGCCGCGGAACGTGTCGTCGTTCGACATGATCCCGTACATGTCGTTGCCCAGCGCGACCATCATCGCGCCGGTCAGCGTCGCCACGTCGATCAGCATCTGCGGCGACTCCTCGCACGCGCGCGTGATCGCGTCGGCGAGCACCAGCCGGCCCTCGGCGTCGGTGTTGAGCACCTCGACCGTGCGACCGCCGTACATGCGCAGCACGTCGCCGGGACGGGTCGCGGTGCCGGAAGGCATGTTCTCGGCCAGCGCGAGCCAGCCGGTCACGTTGACCTCCAGGCCCAGCCGCGCCACCGCCGCGACCGCGCCCAGTACGGCCGCCGCGCCGCCCATGTCCATCTTCATCGTCTCGTTGGCGCCGGCCGGCTTGAGCGAGATGCCGCCCGAGTCGTAGGTGATGCCCTTGCCCACCAGCGCGATGGTGCGCTTGGCCTTGGGGTGCGTGTAGCCCAGGCGGACCAGGCGCGGCTTGCTCGCCGAGCCCTGGCCCACGCCCAGGATGCCGCCGAAGCCGCCCTTGGCGAGCGCCTTGTCGTCGAGCACCTCGACCTTGAAGCCGGCGTTCTTGCCGGTGTCCACCGCGATCGCGGCGAAGTCCTTCGGGTTGAGGTCGTTCGGCGGGGTGTTCACCAGGTCACGGGCCTGGTTGACGCTCTGCGCGGTGATCGCGGCGCGCTCGACGGCGGCCTTGGCGGCCTTGTCCCGGCCCTTGATGCCGAGCAGCACGACGTCCTTGACCGCGTCCTTGCGGCCCTCGCGGGACTTCTCCCGGTAGGTCTCGAACGAGTAGGCGCCGAGCAGCACGCCCTCCCCGAACGCACCGATCGCCTCCGCACCGGCGAGCGGCAGGGCGACGCCCGCCTTCTTGACACCGGCGAGCGCCCGGGCGACGTTGCCGCCGGCGCGGCGCAGCGTGTCGTGGGTGAAGCCGTCGGCGGGCTGCTCGCCCAAACCGACCACGAGCACCAGTGGGGCCTTGGCCGCGCCGAAGGTCGGCACGCGGTGTAGTTCGCCCTCGGCGCCGGTGGCGTCGAGCGCGGACAGGGTGTCGGTGAGCCGGCCGTCGAACGCCGCGGCGACGCTTTCGGCGCCCGCGGCGAGGACGGCACCGTCCTCACCCTTGACGGTGCCGATCACGAGCACGTCGGCGCGCAGGGAAAGGGCCGCGGTGGAGCCGATACTCAGTGTGGTCACGAGGATCCTGTCTCTCATCTCTCGGGGGTGCTGAGTGCCCGCACGATCGGTGGGGCACCGACGCGGCGATCCTTGCTCGGGATGCCTCGTCGAGCGGTGACGAGCCGTATGGAAGATACGTTCGCCTTCAGCATTTCACGCCTTCCCGGCAAACATCTCAGCCAGTGGACACGACCACCAGGACGACGCACCCGCACACCTCCACGACGGCGCCCAGGACATCGCCGGTGATCCCGCCGAATCGGCGGGTGGTGTGCCGCAACAGCAGTGCGCAGGCGGCGAGTCCGGCGGCCGCGGCGCCGAACGCGCGCAGCGCTTCGATCGGGCCCTGCAGCACGCCGTACAACCCGGCCGCGCCGAGCAGGACCAGCGACCACACGACGAGCACCCCGCGCCCGACCGTGCCCGCGACCATCGCGCCGAGCCCCTCCGGCCGCGCGGACGGTACGCCGGGGCCGCACGCGATGGACAGCGCCACGCGGCCGGTCACCGCGGCCAGCACCAGAGCGGCCGCGGCCGGCCCGGGGCCGTCGTGCTGGAGGCGGACCAGCGCGCCGGTCTCGACGAGCACCAGGAACAGCAGGCTCAGCACCCCGAAGGGGCCGATGTCGGACGCCTTCATGATCCGCAGCGCGTCCGGCGCGGGCTTGGCCGAGCCGAGACCGTCGGCGGTGTCGGCCAAGCCGTCCAGATGCAGGCCGCGGGTGAGCAGCGCCAGGGTGCCGACCGCGAGCGCCGCCGCGGTGAGCGCGCCGGTGCCCGCCCGTTCGGCCAGCGCGAGCACCCCGGCGGCGAGGCCGCCCAGGACCAGGCCGACCAGCGGCGCGCACGCCATCGCGCGGCCCGCCACCGGGCGATCCACCCGCTCCACCCGGACCGGGATCACCGACAACATGCCGAACGCCAGGCGCAGTCCGGCCGAGGTGGTGCCCGGGCTCACGGGGTGGGGTGCACCCGGGCCACCAGGTCGACCGCCGCGCGCAGCACCGGCAGCGCGAGCAGCGCGCCGACCGCCTCGCCGCCGCGCACCCGGTAGTCCAGCACCGGTTCCAGCGCGAGCCGGTCCAGCGCCTTGACGTGGCCCGGCTCCGGCGTGACGTGGCCGGCCAGCCACCAGTCCGGGGAGCGGTACGAGATCCGCTGGGCGACCAGCGCGGACGCGGCGGTGGCCACGTCGTCCAGCAGCACCGGGGTGCGCCGGATCGAGCACTGGAGCAGGAATCCGGTCATCGCCGCGAAGTCGGCCCCGCCGGACACGCCGAGCAGCCGCATCGGGTCGCCCAGCACCGGCCGCGCCCGACGCAGCGCGTCGCGGATCGTGGCGCACTTGCGGATCCAGGTCGCGTCGTCGATGCCGGAGCCGCGACCGATCACGGCCGCGGCGTCCATGCCGGTCAGCGCGCCGATCAGGACCGCCGCCGGGGTGGACGCGGCGGCGCCCAACGAGCCGAGCAGCAGCAGGTCGGCGCCCGAGTCGATCTCCGTGTCGGCGGTGGCCATGCCGACCGCGAACGCGCGCTCGACCTCGCCGGGGGCGAGTGCGTCGGCGGTGTCCACCGGCGCGGACGCGCGGCGGATCCGATCCCGCGAGACCTGCTCGGGGAACGCGTCGGGCTCGGCGTCGACGGCGATGTCGACGATCTTGATCGGCGCGTCCAGACCGGCCGCGAACGTGGCCGCGGTCGAGGTGCCCGCCAGCGTGGCCCGGACCTGGCGCGCGGTCCAGCCGGGGCGGCGGACCGACACGTCGTGGGCGGCGACGCCGTGGTCGGCGGCGAAGAGCACGACCCGGGGGGCGCCGATCGGCGCGGTGGTCTTGCCGCCTCGGACCGAGGCGAACCAGATCGCGAGGTCTTCGAGTCGGCCGTAGGCGTTCGGCGCGCCCGCGACGGCGAGGAGGTGTTCGCGCACGCGGGCGCGGGCGTCGTCGTCGGGGCGCTCCACCCGGGCGGCCAGGGAGTCGAGGTCGATGCTCACCAGGTCAGGGTAGTTGTGCGGGCCCGGGCCCGTGGCGCGGGCGGCCCGGTTGCCTCGACCGGTCAGGACGCCGCGTGCTTCGCGCGGCGCGGGAGGCTGCGCAGAGTGAGGACCTGGCCGGCCACGACGAGCAGGACCTCGTCGGATTCGCCGGCGACGACGGCGTTGAGTCGGCCCAGTTCGTCCCGGAAGCGGCGTCCGGCGGGGGTCGGTGGGACCACGCCGCTGCCGACCTCGTTGCTGACGCCGACCACCGGGACGCGGCACGCGCGCCACGCGGCGGCCAGCGCGCCGACCTCGGCGCGTACCGCCTCGCGCGCGCCCGCCGCCCATCGGGCGTCGTCCCACGCGTCGTGCGCGTCCATCACCGCGGTCAACCACAGCGACAGGCAGTCCACCAGGAGCGGCTGCCGGGCCTGGGCGAGCAGCCGGGTCAGCTCGACCGTCTCGGCGGTGCGCCAGCTGTCCGGGCGTCGTTCGCGGTGCAGGGCGACCCGTTCGGCCCATTCGGCGTCACCCTCTCGGGTGCCGCCGGTGGCCACGTAGAGCACGTCCGGGCAGGCCGCCAGGCGCCGTTCGGCCTCGGCCGACTTGCCCGAGCGGGCGCCGCCCAGGACCAGCGTGCGATGCGGGCGCGGGGTGGGCGAGGGGTCCGCGCCGACCCGGACGAGACCGCCGTCCGGCACCGCGCGAGCCCCCCACGCGGCGAGCCGGCGGTGCAACTCCTCGCCGGGTGGCGACTCGTGCGACAGGTGCACCGCGAGCACGTCGGTGTCCTCGGTGACCGCGCCGTCGCGGCGCAGCGTGGCCAGCCGCTCCGGCCACGAGACCACGTCCAGGAGCACCACGTCGTAGTGCCCGCCCTCGCGCGTCCAGGCCCGGGTGGCCTCCGCCTCGGGCGGCAGCGTCGAGGGCGGCGCGTACAGCAGTCGCGTCCCGTCCGCGCCGGTCACCTCGTACGCGACCCGCCCGGGGGTGCCGCCGGGAAGTACGCGTATTCGGTGCTCGTCCAGCTCGAAGGCGTCCCCCTCGGCCACCTGCCGCCAGTGCGGTCCGCCCGCCGACGGCGCGGGCAGCCAGGGCGGCGGCCCGGACGGCGCGGCCACCTCGGCCAGCCCGGCGGCGGGCAACCAGGCCAGTGGCGCGGACTCGGCCGGCCCGCTCAACAGCAGGCGGCGCACCCCGGTGAGCGGGTGTCCGGCGCGGGCGGCCGCGTGCGCGGGCTCGGGGCCGCAGTCCAGCAGCAGCGTGCCGTCCAGCAGCACGCACGCCGGTCCGCGCACCACGGGACCGGTGCACCCCAGACACGAGGCACAGGTGCAGAACGGCTGGGGCCAGCCCTTGGGACCGGCCGTGCCGAGCAGCGTCAGCTCCATGGGTGTCGTCGTGCTCCTGGCTATGAGGTGGTCGGGCTTGATCTACTGTGCAGGTCTTTTGACGGTCCGAGATCCCGAGGTGAGGAGCCCGACATGTCGTGGGTGTGGCGGTATGAGGACGCGGACGGTGCCCCGGTCGAGGGACCGCAGGCGGAGGACTTCACCAACCAGTCGGACGCGGAGAGCTGGCTCGGCGAGACCTGGAAGGACCTGCTCGAGGCGGGCATCGAACAGGTGAGCCTGCTCGAGGACGACGCCGTCGTGTACGAGCACATGAGCCTGCGCGCCGCCGAGGGCTGAGCAGGCGCGCTCGAACGGATCGGGGGCGCGGCCGACGCCGCGCCCCCGATCGTCTCGAGCGGGTGCTACGGACGCGTCGCCGGGCTCACGGTGAGCGCCGGGTCGCGGCTGACCACCGGGTCCAGGATCACGTCGATCTTGGTCAGCAGACCCTCGTCCAGCGTGACGCCGGCCGCCTTGACGTTCTCGTGCACCTGCTCCGGCCGGGACGCGCCGATGATCGCGGCGGACACGTTCGGGTTCTGCAGCACCCACGCGACGGCGAGCTGGGCGAGCGACAGGCCCGCCTCGTCGGCCAGCGGGCGCAGCTGCTGCACCCGGGTGAGCACGTCGTCGGTGAGCATCCGGGAGACGAAGTCCTGGCCGCCCTTGTCGTCGGTGGCGCGCGACCCGGCCGGCGGCGGCTGCCCGGGCAGGTACTTGCCGGTGAGCACGCCCTGGGCGATCGGCGACCAGACGATCTGCCCGAGCCCGAGCTCCTCGGAGGTCGGCACCACCTCGGCCTCGATCACCCGCCACAACATCGAGTACTGCGGCTGGTTCGAGATCAGCGGCACGCGCAGCTCACGGGCGAGTTCGGCACCCGCGCGGATCTGCTCGGCGTTCCACTCGGAGACGCCGATGTACAGCGCCTTGCCGGCCCGGACCACGTCCGCGAAGGCCAGCATCGTCTCTTCCAGCGGCGTCTCGTGGTCGAACCGGTGCGCCTGGTACAGGTCGACGTAGTCGATGCCCAGCCGGGACAGCGAACCGTCGATCGACTCCAGGATGTGCTTGCGCGACAGACCCCGGTCGTTGCGACCGGGGCCGGTGGGCCAGTAGACCTTGGTGAAGATCTCCAGGCCCTCGCGGCGCTCACCCTTGAGCGCGCGACCCAGCACCGATTCCGCACGCGTCTCCGCGTACACGTCGGCGGTGTCGAACGTGGTGATCCCGCAGTCGAGCGCGGCCCGCACACACGCGAGCGCGGCGTCCTCTTCCACCTGGGAGCCGTGGGTGAGCCAGTTGCCGTACGCGATCTCGCTGATGACGAGGCCGCTGCGGCCGAGGTGTCGGAAGTCCATGCGAACACCCTATGTCGGACACCGACGCGACGATCGGCCGCACCACCGCCCCCACCGGCCACAGGTGTCCGGGGCGCTTCCTAGCGCACCGTCTTCTCGCCGACCAGGTGCAGGACCGGCGCGATCAGCCGGTACGGGTCGCGCCGGGACGCGTCCTCCTCGCAGGCCAGCAGGTTCGTCCACGCCTTCTGGCCGCGCGGCGGCTCGGCGTCGTCGGGCTGGAGGCCGCTGAAGACGCCCACGCCGTACCAGTCGAGCACCGGCGCGCCCAGATCCGCGAGCACCGTACACAGGCCCTCGACGGTGTCCGCGCGCAACGTACCGCCGGCGGGGTTGGGGTACGTGGTCGCGGACAGGCCCTTGAGCGTCGCCGTCCACTGGGCCGCGGCGCCCGCGCGCATCGCCAGCGAGCCGGCGTTGCGCGAGGTGATCGAGATCAGACCGCCCTGGGTCATCATCCGGGCCAGCGCGGCGAGCATGCCGTCCGGCTCGGGCTGCGCCTCCAGCACGTCGTGGCACAGCGCCAGGTCGAAGCTGCCCGGCGGGAAGTGCCGGCCGGCCTCGGCGCCGTCGCCCTCCACCAGCCGGATCCGCCCCTGCACGTCGGCCGACTCCTGGGCCAGGTCCTCGTGCAGTCGGGTGAGCACATCGGTGTCGGTGTTCACCGAGGTGACGATGTGTCCGGCGCGGGCGAGCAGTATGCCGGGCGACGCGGGCCCGCAGCCGACGTCGAGCACCCGCAGGGGGCCCCGGTCGCGCAGCCGTGTCATGTGCTCGGCCAGTTGGCGGGCCACCAATTCGCGACGCACCTGCGTGTGCAGGTCGCCGGTCAGCCCGGTGATCGTGGTCATGCCACCTTCTCGCCTCGTTTGACCTGCGGCTTGGGCAGCCGCAGCCGACGGAGCTGGAGAGAGCGCATCAGCGCGTAGGGCGTGAGGCCCTTGAGGTTCTCCTTGGGGAACTTCGCCCGCAGCGCCTTCTTCATGCCCAGGTTGACTCGGATGGAGTCGAGGATGATCAGCAGGATCACCGCGATCCACAGGAACAGCGAGAAGTTCTTCACCGCCAGGCTGGGCAGAATGCTCAGGATCAGGATGATCACGGCCGAGGGCAGGAAGAACTCGCCGACCGTGTAGCGCGCGTCGACGTAGTCACGGGCGAACCGGCGCAGCGGTCCGCGGTCCCGGGCCGGCAGCGCCCGCTCGTCGCCGGTCAGCAGCGCCTGGCGCTGGGCCTCGCGCTCCTCGCGCATCCGCATCCGAGCCTGCTTGCGGGCCTGCTTGGGGTCCTTGGCGACGGACACCTTGGTCTTGCGGTTGGCCTGGGCGTCGCTGCGCTTGGGCGTGGGCCGGCCCTTGGGCGCCTGGGGGTCACGGACGGCCTGCGAACCCTGGGAACGCTCCAGGGACTGCTCGGCGGTCTCGGGCTCTGCGTGGGAACGTCGTCGGAACACCCTCAAAGCCTACGTGTTCGAGGTCGCGGACATTTCAAGGCTCCCCGGATCCGGTGCGAGGGGGATGCGGAACTCTCGCGGGCGGGAACACGTCAAGTGAGGCAAAGCCCTGCTGCCACAAGGTCGCTTGGGCATTTAGGCTTCAGGGAGCAGCACGGGTTGCCTACGAAGGGGGCACGCGAGGCCCATGAGCGGTGTAATGAAGCGAATGGCGATGATCTTCCGCGCGAAGGCCAACAAGGCCCTCGACAAGGCCGAGGATCCACGCGAGATGCTCGACTACTCGTACCAGAAACAACTTGAGCTGTTGCAGAAGGTACGTCGGGGCGTGGCCGATGTGGCGACCTCCCGCAAGCGGCTCGAATTGCAGATGACCGGTCTGCAGCAGCAGTCGGGCAAGCTCGAGGACCAGGGCCGCAAGGCGCTGGCGCTCGGTCGCGAGGATCTGGCCCGCGAGGCGCTCATGCGCCGCTCGGGTGTGCAGCAGCAGATCTCGGACCTCGGTACCCAACACCAGAACCTCCAAGCGGAGGAGGAGAAGCTCGTCCTGGCCTCGCAGCGACTGCAGGCCAAGGTGGACGCGTTCCGTACCCGCAAGGAGACGATCAAGGCGACCTACACGGCCGCCGAGGCCCAGGCGCGGATCGGTGGCGCGGTCGCCGGCATCTCCGAGGAGATGGGCGACGTCGGGCTCGCGATCCAGCGGGCCGAGGACAAGACCGCGCAGATGCAGGCCCGGGCGGGTGCGATCGACGAGCTGCTCGCCTCGGGCGCGCTCGACGACCCGACCGGGATGGCGAAGGACGACATCACCGCGGAGCTGGAGCGTTTGTCCAGCACGTCGGACGTGGAACTGGAGCTGGAGCGGATGAAGGCCGAGCTCTCCGGTGGCACCCCGCCGCCGGCGATCGGCCCCGGACAGCCCCGGCCGCGTTTCGACAAGCAGGGAGACGGCACATGATCGTTCGGATCGTGGGTGAGGGCCAGCTCGATGTCGCGGCGGAGCACCTGGATGTGCTCAATCGCTTCGACGACGAGCTTCAGGCCGCGATCGACGGCGGCGACGACGCCGCCTTCCGCGCGGCGCTGACGGCGCTCCTGTCCAAGGTCCGAGAGGTCGGCACCGCGGTGCCGGATGACGAGATCGTGCCCTCGGACCTGCTGTTGCCGGCCGAGGACGCCCATGTGGACGAGGTCAGGAAGATGCTGAGCGCGGACGGTCTGATCCCGGGCTGACGCGACTACCGCTCCTCCGTGCTGCGTGTGGGCGGTGTGCCCCGGGGACTCCCGGAGCACACCGCCCGCTCACGTGTTACGGCAGTGCCAGCATGCGGTCGAGCGCGACCTTCGCGAACTTCTCGGTCTCCGCGTCCACCCGGATCCGGTTGACCACGTTGCCCTCGACCAGCGACTCCAGGGTCCACACCAGGTGGGGCAGGTCGATCCGGTTCATCGTCGAGCAGAAGCACACCGTCTTGTCCAGGAAGACGACCTGCTTGTCGGGATGCGCCGCGGCCACCCGGCGGACCAGGTTGAGCTCGGTCCCGATCGCCCACGCCGAACCCGGCTCGGCCGCGTCCAGCGTGTTGATGATGTATTCGGTCGAGCCGACGTAGTCGGCCGCGGTCACCACCTCGTGCCGGCACTCCGGGTGCACGAGCACGTTGACCCCGGGGATTCGGGCCCGTACGTCCTCGACCGAGCTCACGTCGAACCGTCCGTGCACCGAGCAGTGCCCGCGCCACAGGATCATCTTGGCCGCACGCAACTGCTCGCGGGTCAGGCCGCCGTTCGGCTTGTGCGGGTTGTAGAGCACGCAGTCATCGAGGCCCAGCCCCAGCTCCAGCACCGCGGTGTTGCGACCCAGGTGCTGGTCGGGCAGGAACAGCACCTTCTCGCCCTGTTCGAAGGCCCAGTCCAGGGCGCGCCGGGCGTTGGAGGACGTGCATATCGTGCCGCCGTTGCGGCCGGTGAACGCCTTGATGTCGGCCGACGAGTTCATGTACGAGACCGGCACGGTCACATCCGCGATGCCCGCGTCGGCGAGCACGTCCCAGCACTCCTCGACCTGCTCCGACGTGGCCATGTCGGCCATCGAGCAGCCCGCGGCCAGGTCCGGCAGGATCACCTGCTGCTCGTCGGAGGTGAGGATGTCCGCGCTCTCGGCCATGAAGTGCACACCGCAGAAGACGATGTACGGCGCGTCCGGACGGGCCGCCGCCTCACGCGCGAGCTTGAACGAGTCGCCGGTCACGTCGGCGAACTCGATCACCTCGTCGCGCTGGTAGTGGTGGCCCAGGATGAAGACCCGGTCGCCGAGCCGCTCCTTGGCCGCGCGGGCCCTGGCCACCAGGTTCGGGTCGGACGGCGACGGCAGGTCGCCGGGACACTCGACGCCCCGTTCGCTGCGCGGGTCGGCGGCGCGCCCGAGCATGAGCAGCGCGAGCGGCGTCGGCTGCACCCCCGGCGGCAGGTCCAGATCGTGTGTCGCGGTCACGGCGCGCACCTCTTCTCGTCTACTTGACACTAATAATCCTATCCTGTTCATGTCAGGTTGACGAGAGTGGGGGTGTGCGACCATGAGTAAAACGCGAGGGCCCGAAGCATGATGTGGGAATAGGGCCGAGCCACCATCGGTTGCCGACGGTGGAAGTGGCGTACGAATGTCGAACCACCACGTGGGAGCTTGCAGATGACTGTCCAGGACGAGACCACCAAGACCGGTGGCATCCTCCTCAGCGATGAGGCGGCGGCCAAGGTCAAGACTCTGCTGGAGCAAGAGGGTCGCGACGATCTCGCGCTGCGCGTGGCCGTCCAGCCCGGCGGTTGTTCCGGCATGCGGTACCAGCTGTTCTTCGACGAGCGCTCGCTCGACGGCGACGTGGTGGCCGACTTCGGCGGCGTCTCGGTCGTCACCGATCGGATGAGCTCGCCGTACCTGAGCGGCGCGACCATCGATTTCGTCGACACGATCGAGAAGCAGGGCTTCACGATCGACAACCCGAACGCGGCCGGCTCCTGCGCGTGCGGCGACTCGTTCCACTGACGTCTCGCGACTGATCGGTCGCGACGCACCCCGCTCGACGACGACGCCGGGGGGGGGGGGGGGGGGGGGGGGGGGGGGGGGGGGGGGGGGGGGGGGGGGGGGGGGGGGGGGGGGGGGGGGGGGGGGGGGGGGGGGGGGGG
>NZ_JBVHLU010000163.1:0-15825 GCF_055558835.1 Embleya sp. NPDC025285 | reverse complement strand
GGACCGCAGTTCCTCGATCTCCCCCAGGTTCACACCCACCAGCATGCCGGAAACCGGCCAGTGAGATCAACAGAGCTAACGAAGTACTACTAGTGTGATGCGCCAGAAATCCTGAGGGTTAGTAAGTACCCTGTTGTCATGTCGCATTCGGGGCCTTCTGCTGTGGCGATCACGTTGTCCGAGGCCGAGCGTGTCGAGTTGGTGCGCCGGACGGAATTGCCGCACCGGCGCTCGGCCGAGAAGGCTCGCATCATCCTGGCGTGTGCTGACGGCATGTCGAACGCGGGTGTCGCGCGGCTCGTCGGTGTCCAGGCGAAGACGGTCGGCAAGTGGCGTCGGGCTTTCGCCGCAGAGCGGATGGCCGGGCTTGAGGACGCCGGCTGGATCGGCCGGCCGAAGGCCGACCTGATCCTCGACGATGCCGAGCGCAGGCAACTGCAGCAGTGGGCGCGGCAGGCCAAGACCGCCCAGTTCCTCGCGTTACGGGCCAAGATCGTGCTGCGCTGTGCGGTGGGCGGGACGAATCAGCAGGCCGCGGCCGACCTCGGCATCGACAGGTCGACCGTGGACCGCTGGCGGGCCCGGTTCATCGCAAAACGCCTCGATGGTCTGCAGGACGAGCCGCGCTCGGGCCGGCCGCCTTCGATCCTCCTCGACCAGGTCGAGGAGGTCGTCGTGGCCACCCTGGAGTCACTCCCGGGCCGGGACACGCACTGGTCACGGGCCTCGATGGCCCAGCGCAGCGGCTTGTCGAAGTCGACGATCGGGCGGATCTGGAAGCGGTTCGACCTCAAGCCCCACCTGCAGGACTCCTTCAAGCTGTCCACCGATCCGCAGTTCGTCGCCAAGGTCGTCGACGTCGTCGGCCTCTACCACCACCCGCCCGAGAAGGCGGTCGTGCTCTGCGTCGACGAGAAGAGCCAGATCCAGGCGCTGGACCGGTCCCAGCCGGTGCTGCCGATGATGCCGGGCATGCCCGAACGCCGAACCCACGACTATATGAGGCACGGCATCACCAGCCTGTTCGCCGCCTTCAACATCGCCGACGGCACCGTCATATCGGCACTGCACCGCCGCCACCGGGCGATCGAGTTCAAGAAGTTCCTGATCCGGATCGACAAGGCGGTGCCCACCGGGCTCGACGTCCACCTCGTCTGTGACAACTACGCCACCCACAACACCGCCGAGATCCGGACGTGGCTCGGCAAACACCCCCGATTCCACGTCCACTTCACCCCCACCGGCTCCTCCTGGATGAACCAGGTGGAGCGGTGGTTCGGCCTGCTGACCGACAAACTCATCCGCCGCGGCGTCCACAGGTCCGTGAAGGCCCTGGAGGACGACATCACCGCATGGATCGACACCTGGAACGAAAACCCGCGGCCCTTCACCTGGACCAAGACAGCCGACGAGATCCTCAACTCCCTCGCCGACTACCTCACCAAAGTCGGAACCACCGGCCAGAAAACAGAGCAGAACTAACCCTCAGGATTTCTGGCGCATCACACTAGAGCTGTTCGCCGACGTCCTGCCGGACGACCCCGAGGCACTCTGGGAGCCCACCGGCCCCCGCGACCTCGCGAGCCGCATCGCCGCCGCGTGGCAGGCGGCATACGGAAAGAACGTCGCCATCCCGCATGAGACCCTGGTACACGTGGGGGGTCTGGGTGGCAGGACGGCGGCGGCCACCCTGTGCACGGCGTTCGCGAGCCCCGGCGACGAACCGATGCTGACTACCGACCTGGACCTTCCCCTGCGCGACCGTCACAACGGCGCACGCCCCGCGGATCGGTCGAAATCCCTCGACATGCACTGCCTGATCGAGGACATCGCGAACCTCGTCCCGGTGTTGTGCGCCGAGCTGCCGGCCGGCGACCCGGTCCGATCCGGCATCCCCGCGGTGATCGCGGCTCTTCGGGAGCGGCTCGAACACCCCGGCGTGCTTTTGTTCGCGAGCGCGGACTTCGACGAATCCGTGGTCACGATGAACGGGTTGGAGCAGTTGTTCGGGAAGACGCCTTACGAGGGTCCCGAGCCCTTCCGGCGTCCGTCCGTCGACGACGGGCTCACCGTGGCTTTCCTCAACCCGGCGGAGAAGTACACCAATTGGATTCCGAGGCCGACGGCCTACTTCCGACCGGCCCACCTCGGTGACGACGCCCGTTCGCAGGTCCTGCGCCGGCTCGGCTCGAACAGGGTCACCGGCGTCGTGGCGGTCGACCGCATACGCGGCAGCTACTTCGACGCCATCGCGGAGCGGGTCGCCTCCGACGCCCTGCCCCCCGGCCGATACGAGGCCAATCCCGGCGCGTCCGCGCCGGACCTGGTCGCACAGGTCGCCAAGGAACTGGGCCTGGATGCCGACGCGGCCACGCTGTACCTGCAACTTCTCGTGCTGGAGGCGCCCACCGACGCTCATATCCGGCGCTGGAACCAGTGGAGTCCGGCTCGCCACCGCAAGGCGCGGACCGCATTGGCCGACGCCGACCTCGTCGTCCAGGACAAGCGCACCCGTGCCGGACGCACCCTCTTCCTGCCCGGCGCCTGGGTGGGGGCCGCGACCGGGGCGATCCCGCTGATGGAGGCGTGGAAGGCACATCTTCTCGGGGTCAACCTCACGCCGGGAGGCCACGTGATCACCTCCCGGCCCACCGTCGAACGCACCCTGCCCGATCTGTTTGCCCACGCCTGGTCCCTGACCCGCTCCGGGGAAGGCCCGAAGCTGTCGATCGGCTGATCGGCGAGCCAGGTGCGGAGCTCGCCGGAGCTGATGCGGGCGTTTGCCGCGGCACCGCCGCACCGCCCGGTGGGTTCCACGTCCTGGACACCGGTCGGTTCCGACGCGTGGGGCCCATCCTCGGTGTCGGAGTGCGCGGTGAACGGGCCGCCGTAGCCGTGCACGCCGGGCCCGGGGCGGACGCCGTCCAAGGCGACGCGCGCCGCCGCCGCGTGGGCTCCGTTGCATCAGGCGCACCGACGGCTCGTGACCCGGGTGGTGTTCCAGCGAGCCCGACCGGGACCGGTGCGGCGTAGTTCGTCGACGCGTACGGCGTGTGTGACCCCCGTGCCCGAGCGCGTCCTACCTCTGCGACCGCCGCCGGCTGTTTCCTCGAACGACTACTCCACCGCCCACGGGCCGGGGGATGCGGGCGCGCCGGCGCCGACCACGCCCAGGATGGTGGACGCCGGTACGTATCCGAAAGTGGCGTGAGTCGTGGGAACGTGACGCGTCCCCGCGTACCACCAGCGAACCCGCCGGCACGACACCGTCGTTCGGGGCGCGTACGGCATTGCGCATCTCGGCCGGCACCGGATCGCCGGGCACTGCCGCGACCCGCTTGACCAGCCAGCGCGGATCCCGGTCCGCGCCCAGGGCCGCGGTCGGGTTGCGGAACACGACGACGTCCCCCCCGGCGCACCGGCGCGGTGCGGTAGACCAGGACGCGGTCGCCGTCGGCGAAGTTCGGTGCCATGCTCGTGCCGGTCACTCGGACGAGTGCCAGGCGCGAGCGCAACGCGCGTACCCCGGCGAGCACCGAAATCGCCGCCGCGACAACGGCCGACACCACCATGCCGCCCGGCGCCGCCCGCGCGCTCGTTGTCTCGCGTCCCCTCCCGGTCACCGCGTCTCCTCGACGATCGTCGGTCCCGCGGGGCCCGCGTACCCGGCGGCCTGGACCGCGAACAGTCGGGCGTAGTGCCCCTCGGGCAACGCCATCAGCTCTTCGTGGCAGCCCAGTTCGACGATGCGGCCGTTGTCGAGCACCGCGATCGTGTCGGCGTCGCGCAGGGCGCCGAGGCGGTGCGACACGAGCAGGCTCATTCGACCCCGTCGATGCCGGCGCAGCGTGCGGTGCACCCGATGTTCGGCCTCCGGGTCCAGACCGGCGCTCGGTTCGTCGAGGATGAGCAGGTCGCTGTCTCGGCGCATCAGCGAGCGGGCCAGCGCGACCCGCTGCCACTGCCCGCCCGAGAGCGTGATGCCGCCCCTGGCGTCGTCCTCGTCGCGGTGGACGCGGCTGTGCTGGGTGTCGTATCCGTCGGGAAGGCGCGCGAGGTCGGCGTCGATGCCGGCGAGGTGCGCGCTCTCGCGCACCCGTTCGCGGTTCTCGCGGTGGGCGATGTCGCCGACGCCGATGTTCTCGGCGGCGGTCAGGTCGTACGCCATGTAGTCCTGGAAGGTCGCGCCGACGCGGCGGCGCAGTTCGACCACGCTCATCGTGCGGATGTCGACACCGTCCCACCGGATCGTGCCGCGTTCGGGGTCGTAGAACCGACACAGCAGCGCGAGAGCGGTCGCAACGTGCTCGCCGTGCTGCACGGCGACGCCGCGGCGACCCGCGCACAGGTGGCGGCCCTTCGCGACATCGCTCGCGTCGTGGTCGAGGCGTCATCCGAACGCCCGCTGGGTACCGCCTTCGCGATCACGGGGTATCCGGCGTTCGGCTTGGTCGACGCGCACGGGACGGTGACCGCGACGGGCCTCGACCCCGAACGACTCACCGCGCCCGCCCGCTCGACGGCCTGACCGGACCCGACCCCGGCGCCGGATCCGGGGCAGCGGTACCCCGGACCCGACGGAAGGCGCCCGTGGCGTCGCCCTCGGCCACCGTCTTCCGGCCGCCGAATGCTCTGCGATCGCACGCCGCGCCGCGATCGTGCCCCGGGCGGTGTCGTCCGGGGTCACTTGTCGTGCACAAAACCCCAGTAGTCGGCGACGATCGAGTCGAGTTGGCGGGCGGCCTCGAGGATGTCCTCGGGGTCCTCGCCGTGCTCCAGCCCGTAGGCGATCGTCTCGGCGGACTTGTCGACGAACTCCGGGGACGGTTCGCTTCCCCACCACTCCATGTACTCGATGAGCGGTACCGGTATGTTGCCCAACTTGCGGGCCGCAGATGCGATTTGACCGTAGAGCGGACACCAGACGGCGAGGTCGCTGTGCACGTACAGCGCCACCCCGCCGGGCTTGCCGAGCATGCCCGGCGCGATCAGACTGCCGACGGCGCGGGCCAGGCGTCCGCTGGTGGCGACGGAGAATTCCTCGGGCCGCAGGTCGACCGACCGAGCCGCCTCGGCCAGCAACAGGCGTGCCTGCGCCAGGGTCTGCACGACGAGGGCGAAGAGGTTCAAAGGCGCGTCGTCGTGGTGGCGTGCGACCAGGAGTCCGTAGGTGACCAGTTCGGCCTCCTGGCAGTTGAACTCCGCGATCACCAGGCGCCGGAGCAGTTCCCGGTCCACGTCTCCGGCGCGTACGCGTGCGACGGTCTCGTTGCCCTCGATGCAGCGTTCGACATCGGGTCGCATGGTTTCGATCAACTGTTCGACATTCATCATGGTCCTTTCGGGGCCAGCGCCCGGCGATGATCCTTTTCGGAAATCTTGAAAACGAAAGGAGTCGCCGAGGCCTATCCGTGGATCGGCTCCCGGATCGGTCCGAATATGGCGATCTCCTTCGCCGGGGCGGCTACCCGGCCGCAACGATACCAATCGAACGCCGGACATTCGATTGCAAGAAATGCGACGCCGACAGGACGCGTTCCACTTTTGTTTCGACGCGAAGCCGCCTGCCACGGATTCGATGTGTTCCGCGCGCCACGATTGCACCTATAACCGCAGGTCAGTGATCAGATCGATATCTGATCACATATTTCTCGAAGCGTCGCGCCGGCTTGATTCCGATGATCGAAGCCATGAAATGGAGCACGCGAGTGAAGGGAGTGGCTGGAGAACCGCCAGAGTTGTTCCCGAGGGCTGGTCCCAAGAATTTTCGGACAATATTCGCCGAAAATGCATCGGATCTGGAAAACGGTGAAGACGTTTCAGCGACCCTCCACCAAGAGACGGGAATCCCCCATGTCAGCCCCCGATCGGGACGACACTTCGCGCGCGCGCCATGTGGCCGTGGTGCGCGAGATCAACAATGTGCACACCGACTATCCGCGCGAGGCGACCGTGCACGAACTGTTCGCCCGCCAGGCGGAGCGCACCCCGGACGCACCCGCGATCGTGCGCGGCGATCGTCGCCTGACCTATCGCGAACTGCACGCGGACGTGGAGCGGTTGTCCGACCGACTGGTCGCCGAGGGCGTACGGCAGGGCGACGTGGTGGCGGTGCTGTTGCCGCGGTCGATCGAGTGCGTCACCGCGGTCCTGGGCGTGCTGAGCGCCGGCGCGGCCTATCTGCCCCTGGACCCGGACTACCCCGAACGCCGCTTGACCCAGACCCTCGCCGACGCGGAGGTGCGGCTCGCGATCAGCGACGAGAGCCACCGCGCGTCGCTGGACGACCTGGTCGATGGCCCGGCCGTGGTGGACGTGCACGACCTGCCGGAGTCCACCGGCGCCGCACGCTCGGTCCGGGTCGGGCCCGACGACCCCGCCTATGTCATCTACACCTCCGGCTCCACCGGCGCGCCCAAGGGCGTGGTCGTCTCGCACCGGGGACAGGTCCGACTGGCGCGCGAGGGCGACCCGCGCCTGCGCCTGTCGTCGCGCGACGTGCTGTTGGCCACCACCAATCCGACGTTCGACGTCTCCTGCTTCGAGATGTTCGCCGCCCTGCTCAACGGGGCGTGCCTGGTCGTGGCGGAAGTCGACGCGCTCCTGGATGCCGACTCGCTGGCGGAGGTGTTGCGCGCGGAGCACGTGACGGTCATGTGGCTGAGCGCGGGCCTGTTCCATCAGATGGCCATGGTGCGTCCGGCGATGTTCGCCGGTCTGCGCATGCTGATCGCGGGCGGCGACGCGCTCTCGCCGGAAGCGGTGCGCCGTGTCCTGGCCGAGGGCCCTCCCGGGGCGCTGCTCAACGGCTACGGCCCCACCGAGAACGCGTCGCTGTCCACCGTGCACGTGATCACCGAACTCGCCCCGGACGCCCGGACGGTGCCGATCGGCACGCCGGTGGCCAACTCCACCGCGTACGTGCTCACGTCCGACGGCGAACTCGCCGACGCGGGCGAGAGCGGCGAACTGTGGGTCGGCGGCGACGGCGTGGCGCTGGAATACCTCGGCAGGCCGAAAGCGACCGAGGACCACTTCGTGAAGGATCCCTTCACCCCGGACGCCTCCGGGCGGCTGTACCGCACCGGGGACCTGGCCCGGTGGCGCGAGGACGGGGTCCTGGAATTCCTCGGACGGCGCGACCGGCAGGTCAAGGTCCGCGGCTACCGGATCGAACTCGACGAGATCGAGGCGCACCTGACCCAGCACGACGACGTGCGCGAGGCGGCGGTGGTCGCCTCGCACGAGGGCGACCGGGAATCGCTGATCGCCTGGGTGACCGCGGTCGAGGGAGCCGACGCCGACGAACTGCCCGGGGAATTGCGCGACTACCTGCGTGACCGGCTGCCCGAGTACATGGTGCCGCGGCCGATCCTGGTGCGCTCCTCGTTGCCGCTGGCCGACTCGGGCAAGCTCGACCGGCGGCGGCTGCTGTGCGAGGCGCAGGAGCAGGCCGAGGCCGACCGTGCCGAGGGTCCGGATCCGCGCACACCCGTGGAGAAGGCGACGGCCGAGGTGTGGTCGGAGGTCGTCGGGGTCGAGACCATCGGCCGCGACACGGACTTCTTCGCCCTGGGCGGGAACTCGCTCCAGGCGACTCGCGTCGCGGCGGCCTGTCGTGCCCGTTTCGACCTCGATCCCGGGCACAGCCGGTTCCTGATCCGCGTCCTGCTCGACAACCCGACGCTGGGCGCGTTCGCCGCACGTGTCGCGTCACTGATCGAGGACCCGGGGCAGGACACCGCCGAGGACGCGGTGGACTTCGAGGCGGAGGCGCGGTTGGACCCCGATCGGCGTTTTCCCTCCGCGCAGGAACCCCCCGCCACCGGCCGACTGGTCTTCCTCACCGGCGCCACCGGGTTCCTGGGCACCTACCTGCTCGACGCCCTGCTCGACGACGGAGTCGCCGAGAAGGTCGTGTGCCTGGTCCGGGCGCCGACCGAAGACCGGGGCCGGCGCCGACTGGCCGCGCGCATGCGTCGCTACGGACTCGACCCAAGCCGCCTGGACGAACGCGTCACCATCGTGCTCGGCGACCTGAAGCGCCCGCGGTTCGGCCTCGACGAAGCCGCGTTCGACGCGCTGAGCGCGTCGGTCGACACCATCCTGCACGCCGGTTCGCAGGTGAACTTCGCCTACCCCTACGCGGCACTGCGCGAGAGCAACGTAGGCGGCACCCGTACCGTGCTGGATCTCGCCTCGCGCGGCACCGCCAAGATCCTGCACTACGTGTCCACCATCGCGGTGATCGCCGGCTTCGGCGTCTCCGGCGTCGACCGGGTGGAAGAGGACGAACCGCTGCGCTTCGGCGACCGGATCTCGCTGGGCTACCCCGAGAGCAAGTGGGTCGCCGAGCGGCTGGTGGCCCAGGCCGCGCAACAGGGCCTCGCGACGGCCGTGTACCGCCCCTACGAGATCACCGGAACCACCGACGAAGGCATCTGGAACACCGACACGATGATGTGCGCGCTGTTCCGCAGTATCGCCGAGACGGGCCTGGCCCCCGACATCCCGCTGCCGCTGGACTTCGTACCCGTCGACTACACCGCACGCGCCATCGTGCACATCCTGGCCCGACAGGCCGCGTGGGGACACGCCTACAACATCGCCAACCCGCACGACGCGCGCCTTGGCGCGTTGGTGGAGCGGCTGCGGGCGATGGGCTACCCCATTCGCACCGTCTCCTACGACGAATGGGTCTCGTACATGGCGGCCCTGACCGCGCGCGATCCCGACCAGCCGATGGCGCCGTTCATGCCGATGTTCCTGGAGTCCGCGCACGACGCGGACATCTCGGTGAAGGAGATGTACTTCGCCGGCACCTTCCCGGACTTCGGCCGCGCCAATCTCGACGAGGCCTTGGCCGACTCGGGATTGACCTGCCCTCCGGTCGACGCCGACCTGCTGGACATGTACCTGCGCTACTTCGTCTCGTCCGGCTTCCTGCGACCGCCCGAGCACCCGGATCGACCGCACGCGCACTGACCGCATCCGACGCAGGGAGAAGAACATGCGCATCGCCGTCATCGGCGCGGGCATCGCCGGGTTGACCGCCGCCTGGCTGCTCGACGAGGAACATCGCGTCACCGTCCACGAGGCCGCCGACCGGGTCGGCGGCAACATCCACACGATCCCCGTCAAGGGCGTCGGTGACGGTGCCCTGCCCGTCGACCTCGGCGCCCAACTGCTGTCCCCCACCGCATACCCCTGTCACACCGCCCTGCGCCGGTCCCTGGGGCTGGCGGCCGACCACACCCTGAACGTCCCGATGACCGCCACGTTCGCGCGGGCGGGACGCGCGACGCCGACGTTAGTCACCGCCGACTCCCCGGCGGACGAGGCCGCCGGCCGTACACCGGTGAGCGGCCCGGCCGCGGCGACGTTCGCGACCCTGCTCGCCGACGTGGCCCGCCTCGACGCCGAGAACGGCCCCGCCACCACCACGGTCGCCGAACTGGCCGCCGCGCTGCCGCCCGACGAGGTACGGGGCACCTTTCTGGCCTGGTGCGCCTCTCTCGTCGGCTGCACGCTCGACCAGGCCGCCGAGATCCCCGCCCGGGCGCTCGCCGTCTGGACCACCGGAGCCTCCCCCGAACACCCCGACGCCGCACCCGTGTGGCATCTGCTCGCCACCGGACTGGGAGAGGTCGCCACCCGGATCGCCGCTCGCTCCACACCGCCGTCCGCGTCGGCACACCCGCGCACTCGATCGAGATCCGGGACGGCCGTCCGTACCTGCACGACGCCACCGGAACCACCGACTACGACGCGATCGTCGTGGCGACACCGGCCCCGCAAGCCCACGATCTGCTCCGGCGCTGCCCCGATCTCCGGGCCCCGGCAACCCATTTGGCGTCGTACGAGTACGTCCCCACGACCGTGGTCCTGCATCGCGACCCCGTCCACATGCCCCCCGACCCGGCGCACTGGTCCACCACCTGCGTCACCGTGGACGACCCGTGGGCCGAGAGCACGGTATGGCTGGGCCCGATCCTGGGCACCGACGTCTTCAAGAGCTGGGTCACCCACCGCGACGAGCCGCAGGACGTCCTCGCCCGCGCCGAATACCGACAACTTCGCCCCACCGTCGCCGGAGCGTTGGCGACCCACGCGCTCGCGGCCCATCAGGGCCGCCACGGCGTGTACTTCGCGGGCAGCCACCTCGCGACCGCCGACAGCCAGGAGGGAGCGGTGCGCTCGGCGATCGACGCGGTGCGCCCACTGATCTCCACCGCGGGTCGGTACGCCCTGCTCACCGCCGGTGCCGCCCGACACTGACCGGCCCTCTCGCGCGGCGCCGACACGGCGTCGACGCGCGGGCCCGTCGGCGGTGGACGCCACCGGGCCCGCGCACATCCCCAGGAATCCCACCATGGCTCTGAAGACCGCCGCCCGTATCTCCACCATCTCCTACGACATCCGCGGTCCGCTGGCCGCTCTCGCCGACGAACTCGAAGGGCAGGGGCGCGACATCATCCGCCTCCACCTGGGCGACCCGGCGGAACACGGCGTCGCCGCGCCGGCGGCCGTGCTCGACGCCGTGCGGCGCGACCTCGACGCCTCGTGCGGATACGCCCACTCCCAGGGCATACCGCAGGCCCGAGACGCGGTCACCGCCTACTACCAGGACCGCGGAATCGACGCCATCGACCCCGACGACGTCACCCTGGGCAACGGCGTCTCGGAACTCGTCCAGGTCGCCCTGCACGCCCTGCTCGACCCCGGCGACCAAGTCCTGCTGCCGGCCCCGGGATACCCGCTGTGGGCCGCGGCCGTGACCCTGGCCGGCGGAACACCGGTGCACTACCGCTGCGACGAAGAGGCCGACTGGATCCCCGATCTCGCCGACCTGCGCGCCCGGACCGGCCCGCGGACGGTGGCGCTCGTCGTCAACTCGCCTCACAACCCCACCGGCGCGGTGTGGCCCGCCCCCGTACTCCGAGCCATGGTCCAACACGCCCGCGCACACGACCTGACGCTGCTGTCCGACGAGATCTACGCCCACATCCTCTACGACGCTTCGCACACCATCCTTGCCGGCCTCGCGCCCGACCTGGCCTGCCTCACCTTCGGCGGCCTGTCCAAGACTCACCGGGTGCCCGGATTCCGCGTCGGCTGGATGCTGCTCACCGGCCCACGCCGACACACCGCCGAATACGCGCGCGCACTCCACCTGATCGCGTCGCTGCGCCTGTGCCCCAACGTGCCCGCGCAACACGCGATCGTGCCCGCGCTGCGCGACATCGAGCGGACCGAGATGGAGCTGACCGGGCCCGGCGGTGTGCTGCGCGAACGACACCGGAGTGCGTGGCGGGCGCTACGCGGGCTGCCCGATGTTGGCTGCGTCCGACCGCGAGGCGCGTTCTACCTCTTCCCCCGCCTGCCGCCGGGCCGCCGAGACGAGCCGTTCGTCCACGAACTCCTTTGCACGCAAGGGGTGTTGGTCGCCCCCGGCAGCGGCCTGCACCACCCGAAGGGGGACCACCTCCGGTTGACGAGCCTGGCCGAGTCCGCCCGCTTCGCCGAAGCCGTCACCCGGATCGGCCGCCAACTCGACTCCCCGAGCGGGTCGCCGACGACCCGCTCGTCCCGCCGGTAGGACGCGGAACGAGTCCGCCGACACACGGATACATCCGCACCCGCACGCCTTCGGAGGAGCCCCATGCCACAGGACCGTTTCGTCGACCCGACCGGTGCCGAACTCGTTTGCCGGATTCTCGTGGACGAGGGAGTGACCCACGTCTTCGGTAATCCGGGCACCACCGAGATCCCGTTCGTCCGGGCCCTGGCCCGGCGCGACGACATCGAGTACGTGCTCGGCCTGCAGGAGGCGACGGTGGTCGCGATGGCCGACGGCCTGGCCCGCCTGAGCGGACGCCCGGCATTCGTCAGCCTCCACGCCGCAGCCGGACTCGGCAACGGCATCGGCGCCCTGACCAACGCGGCGGCGGCCCATGTACCCATGGTCGTCACCGCCGGGCAGCAGGACCAGCGCCACCTGTTGAGCGGGCCCGTCCTGGCCGGGGACCTCGCCGGACTGGCCGAGCCCACCGTCAAATGGGCGCACGAGGTCCGTACTCGCGCGGAGGTGGGGCCGTCGCTGCGCCGCGCGTTCCGCCTCGCGCTGAGCCCCCCGACCGGCCCGGTGTTCCTGTCCCTGCCGATGAACCTCTTGGACGAGCGCGGCCCCTGCGTACCCGAACGCACCCCCGCGGGCGTCCGCGGCGCGGCCCCGGTCGAAGAGCTGACCGGTCTCCTTGCCCGGACACCGGCGCACGAGATCGCCCTCGTCTACGGCGACGAAGTCGCCCGCTCGGCCCCGGACGAGGGCATCGCCCTCGCCGAAGCCCTGCGGGCGCCGGTGTGGGGGGCCAGTTGGCCGTCCGCCAATCCCTTTCCCACCACCCATGCCCTGTGGCGCGGATACCTGCCGCCCACCGCCTCGGGCATCCACGAGACGCTGTCGGACCGCCCGCTGGTCCTGGTGCTCGGCGCGCGGGCCTTCCTCGCCTATTTCCCCTACGCCCCGGGACCCGTGACCGACGCGGACACCCGGGTCGTCCAGATCAGCGCCGAACCCGACGACGCCGGTCGCACCACGCCCGTGGAGTTGGCTCTGCACGGGGACCTGCGCGCCACGATCGCACGCCTGTCGACCGCCCTGACCGACCGCCCGTGCTCCGCCGACGAGCCGGCGCCCGCCGGTCCGGAGGCGGCGGCCGAGCAGGCCGGCTCCGACGGGCCGCTCGACGCGCGCTCCGTCGCCCACACCCTGGCCGCCACGCTGCCCGACGACGCCGTGGTCCTGGACGAGGCCCCCGTGACGACCGACGACCTGCGCCAGGCGCTGCGCCTGCGCCGACCCAACCGCTACCAGTGGGTCGCCGGCGGCCTGGGCTGGGCCATGCCGGCGGCCGTCGGCGCGGCGATGGCGCCGGCACGTAAGGGAAAGCGGGTGTTGTGCGTCGTGGGCGACGGGTCCGCCCTGTACTCGCCGCAGGCACTGTGGACCGCCGCCCGACACCGGCTGCCGATCACCTACGTGGTCGTCAACAACCGCGAATACCACGTCCTGAAAGACAATTGGCAGATCCACACCCCCGGCGACCACGACTACCTGGCCCTGGACCTCGACCACCCCGGCATCGACTTCGTCACCCTCGCCCGGTCCATGGGCGTCGAAGCCCGGTCCGTCACCAACGGCGAGGAGCTGCGCCGCGCCCTGCTCGACAGTCACCGACGCGAGGGCCCGTTTCTCGTCGAGGTACGGCTCGTGACCCAGCGCGCCCGACCGTAGGGACCGCCACCGATCCCGGGCGATCCGGTGTCACGGCCCCTCGGGCCGTGTCCTTCGTCGCGACGCGGACCCCACCGTCCCAGGGGCAGCCGCCAGCGTCGATCCACTCCCGGGGCGGTCGTCGAGGATCGTCCGGACGTGGTGCCCAAGCGCCGGGTGGGCGGCGCGCGCGGCGTGCGGATGTGCCGGGCGGAGGGGTACGTGGTTCCGGCCGCCCGGCGGGTGTGCGTGGGCTCAGGGGAGTTCGCAGTCGACGCGGGTTCCGCCGCCGGCGCCGACGTCGCATCGATCGATGCCCAATCCGCCGTTGAGCGTGTCCAGGCCGCCATCGCCGTGGAGTTCCTCGTTGCCCGATCCGCCGATCAGGGTGTCGTTGCCCTCGCCGCCCAGGATCAAGTCATTGCCCGCGCCGCCGTCCAGGTTGTTGGCGATGGCGGAACCGACGAAGGCGTCGCCGTAGGGACCGCCTTCCAGGTCCTCGACGTCGGAGCGGATGTCGATGCTCTGGTATCCCTCCTGCCCGTCGTTGCGTACGTCGTCCAGTGTGACCGACACCGGACCGGTCGCGGCGGCGAAGTTGACCACGTCCTTGCCGGGGCCGCCCGAGATGTCGCGCGCGGTGCCGGTTGGGGTATAGCTGATGATGATCCGGTCGTTCCCCAGCCCGGCCTGCACGTTCGCACTCTCCATGACACGAATGGTGTCGTTTCCGGCGTCTCCGAGGGCCGTGCAGCCGGACACCCGGATCGTGTCGTCACCCGCGGCGCCGTTCGCCTTGCACACGTCCGTGGACCAGGTCCAAACTGGATGTCCAGTGAGTCGTTCTTGTCGCCGGCATCGATCTCCAGGCTCGTCCAGTCGGTCTCCATGTGGCATCTCACCTTGTGGTCGGTGTACTTCGTGCAGCCGTCGCCGACCACCATCGAGGTGGCCAGTTCCTCCACCACCAGGAACTCGTCCGGTTCCCCGGAGGTGCGGATGTCGTTCACCGCGCCCGGCGAGGCGATCACGTGCACCACGTCGTTCTCCTGGTACACCAGCGTGGGGCCCGCCAGCGCGGCCGCGGGTGCCGCCGCGGCGACGACGGTGGTGCCGGCCGTGCCGCCCGCCACCACGAGCAACACGGCCGTGAGCTGTGCGAACCAACGTTTCACCGACATGCGCGTCCCTCTCCTTCGGATCGTGACGACACGCACGCGCCCGACCGGGACACGGGCGCGCCGCCGCTCACCGCCGCGCGCCCCCATTGCCGAATGACGTCGTGGTCGACGTGCGATCGGGGAACAGGCGAACAGGGAACGCGAGGGAACGCGGCGGAGCGGGCGGAGCGCCCGCCGGCACCAAGCGTCCTCTCCCGACCGGGCCCACGACAGGACGCGTTCCGGCCGAATCACGCCCGCCCGTCGACCGGGCCCGACTCGCCCGAAGCGCCGCGACATCCGCCGTACAAAACGCCCTTACCGACCCGCCGGCGCCCCCGCGCATCCCGTCGACCCGAGCCGGCCACGAACTGTTTCCGCCTCGGGACCCACCCGTACATCCACCCGACACCACGGAGCCACCGACAACGCCGGCCCAAAGCACCCCGTCACCGTGTTCCCGGCCCAACAGGCACACGGGCAACGGCTCGACGATCGCACGCTCGCTCCGCGGTTGGGCTCGGCTGCGGCCGCGGAACACCTCGCGGGCCGGCGATTGCACGGCCTCGTATTGAGCCGCCTTTGTTGTGGCGTGCCCAAGAAGGTGGAGGAGATCGCGAGTCGACGGTCGGGCGTGCCCCAGGACTCGGTCTTCCCCGACGGTCGCCCCGACGAGCCGTGGTCACCTCAGCTTGTCTTTTAACCTGTAGGGGCCTTCGTTGCTCAACTCGCATACTGGTCCCATGAGTCCGATCTCCGCACACCATCGGTTTCGGGATCCACGGAGCACGAAGTACGACTTCCTCACGTCCGTTCTCGTGCGCTGCCCCAACTGCGACAAGGCCGCGCACGTCGTACCGGGACCGGAGCTGGTCGGAGTACTCGATCCGGACCTCTTTTCGCCAAGACGTCTGGTCTGCCGGAACTGCGGGACTGCGATGAAGCGGGGCCGCGGATCCGTGGCCTTGCACCGGGACCCGAACGAACCGGCGACCGACCCCTATTTCGGCGTCCGCCTGTGGCTGCAGACCGAAACCCGGCACGGGTGGATATGGGCCTACGACCTGGAACACCTGGACCTGATCAAACGATTCGTGCAGGCGTCGCTGCGCGAGGGGATTCCCTGGCGCGATCACGGCCGGAATATGACCGTAGTGGCCCGCCTGCCTGCATGGATGCAGCAGGCCAGGAACCGCGAGGAGGTACTGCGGGCCATCGCCCGCATCCACACCTCACTGCTCCGGAGCTGACCCAGGAACGCTGAGGAAGCCGTTACGCTCTACCGCGCTCTGAGCTACTGAGGTTTCCGAGTCCGATTGACGGTGTGTCAAATGAGGGCATACCCGTTGTATGGGGAGCTTGGGGATGACCCCGGTGGAGCGGGAGCGC
>NZ_JBVHLU010000162.1:0-15853 GCF_055558835.1 Embleya sp. NPDC025285 | reverse complement strand
GGGTGGGGGGTTTCAGATGTTCTCTTTCCCCCCCCCCCCCCCCCCCTCCCTCCCTCCCCCCCCCCCCCCCCCCCGGCGCGTTGCCCTCTCCGCCTGTGGCGATGGGCCCTTGTTCTGCCTACTCGATCGCGCTCCCTTGGTTCCGCCGCCCGCTACTGGGCGTGGTCGGACGAACACCATGGCGCAGCGGTTTGTTCAAGTCCACCCACACATGGCCACTTTTGGCAGCCTGTTCCAACCGATCGGAAGGATCACGGGTGTAGGCCCCGTGCGCCGGGTTTCTGTGACCCGAATCGGCTCGCGTCCGGGGCCGATTGCGCGACGGGATGTGGGAGTCGGTGTCCTGGACTGTCGTTCAGCGGGGTGCGGGACTGACGGCCCCGCGCAGGCGGCGCAGGGCCCGACTGTGGCGTTTGCGCAGGGCGCTGTACGACACCCCGCGGTCGGCGGCGAGTTCCGTTCCTCTGGCGCCGGTCTCCCGGTAGTCCTGGGCCAACATGCGTGCCTCGTCGATGCCCAGAACGTCGTCGTCCACGGCGCGGACAAGGACCTCCACGAGTTCCTGTCGAGGCGTGGGCGCCTCGTGGGCACCGGACCCGTGCCAGTCGGACAGTGCCTCGTCGTCCGGGTCGATCACGCCGAGGCGGACCGCCCGGACCAGCGTCCGGCCCGCGTCCAGCCGAGCGTCCACCACGGTCAGGTCCTCGTCGGCGGGACGCGAGGCGGCGGCCGGGACGCGCAGACGTCCCCGGTCGCCACCGCGGACGACGCATTTCAGGGTGTCGAGGCTGATGTTCGCGGCCACCGCACCGGTACGTCGATCACAGGGGTACGTGCGGATCACCTCGTAGAGATGGCCGAGGACGTCGCCGACCGCATCGTCGAGCTGCTGCCCCGGCGCCCGCCGGTTCACGGCCAGTCGTACCGCGCAGGGCAGCATCTGCTGAACCAGCGCCCGAGCGGCCAGCGCGGATCCCCGGTTCGCGAGGCGCAGAAGCGCGATCAGAAGGTCGTTCTGCAGGACCGCCGGCGCCGTGCTGATGTCCGCTTCCAGCGCCGCGAACGAGGCGTGCCCGCCGAGCACAGGGAATTCGCGTGCCCACTCGCTCAATTCCTCGTGCGCCCGGGGGTTCTCGTCGAGCTGGTCCCACTCGGCGTTGAGGCGCCCGATCACCCCCGAGCGCAGCCGCTTTCCTGCGTGTTCCGTCGTCGTTCGCACCATCGTTGGTCTCCTCTGCTGCGGATGACCAGAACGATGGTGGCGGCCGTTCGCCCACATCTTCGCCCTCGTGGAGGGCGGCTGGACGGCTGGCAGCGGCGTGAACGGGACGCGATGCAGGGGCAGATCCCGGGCAAACTTGCCCAGGACGGAGGGTCGCCGATCTGCCGTGGCGGAGACCCGAGGGTGACGGTGCCACGCCCGACCGCCCCGCCCGGTGAATCAGTTGTTCAGGGCCTGGAGTTCGCCGACCCGGATGTCGCCGACGGTGGCGCTGCGGGTGATGTCGCCGAAGGCGCCGCTGCGGCCCGTGGTCGACGTCCAGGTCGCGGTCCAGTGGGTGGTGGCGGTGACCGTGTAGGCGCCGCCGGGCATGCGCTCGGATACGCGTTGATAGGCGTAGCCGCAGTCCGGGCTCGCACTCGCTCCGGCGGCTGCGGAGTAGGGCGTGCCGGGGGTGGTGCACTCGCGGCTGCCGCCGTCACCCATGTCCCAGACGATCCGATCGACCCGTGCGGTCAAGGTCACGGAAAGGCCCCGGTCCGATTCGGTCTGGGAATTCGGACCCCATGTCTCGGGGGTGGGCGAGGTCCACAGCCACATGGGCAGCGAGACGAGCGTCGTGCGTCCGGGCCCGGGCGTCAGGTGCATGACCGGAGGCAGCAATCTGACCTTGGACATTGCGCGCCTGGCCAACTCTTCTGCTGTTAGTCCCTGGGCCAGCGAAATGGGCAGGAAGCGTTGGACGTTGGATCCATCTCCCAGGCAGAACACGGCGTAGACAGCGCCCTCCTCGGGTGTTCGCTGGACGGTGCCATCCCACCATCTCTGGTCCTCGGGCGGAGGTTGCGGATTCACCGGGGTGCGGTAGCACCCGAGGGACGAGTCGAACTGGCCGTTGCCTTCGAGTTCGCACGGGATCTGAACGCCGTTGAACGTGCAGCCGGGAGTGGAGCCCCCGCTCCCACCCGTCTGCGGCGGGTCGCGCTTTGCGTCTCCGTCGTCAATGCAGATGAATTCCTTGGCGCAATCCTCGCTGTCGGCCTGCGCAGCGGGTGAGGGCATGGCAAGGGCGATCAAGGCGGCTGCTGCGACTGTCGCGGTTGCGCGACCGATCAACCGTGTCAGCATGTGCGACCGCGTTCGGGGACGACGTCGGTGACCAGCCATCGACCGTTCTCTTGGATAAGCGAGGTCGTCTGGAAGTAGCGGGGCGCTTGTCCCTCGACAGCCTTCTTCTGCACTCCGGTCTTGGCATCGATGACCCTGGCCGCCGAGACGTCAATGCAATCCACGACTGTGGCCGTTGGTGGGTTGCCGCTCAGGTCGAGAGCGGAAATTTCCGGAGCGCGAGTGATCACGCCGTCGAGTCGAATCCCCCTGTTGCTGGTACTTGAGCCCTGAAGCCGCCCACAGGCCGCGGGCCCTGCCCGTCAGCGTGTTGGTGACGTCCTCCTCGTCGATGCGCCCTTTCTTCTGGACGCTCTCGAAAAGCTCTTCGGCGCGGCGATAGACGACCAACACATCTGCCCGGACCTGTGTCTCGGGTGAGGGGCTGGCCACTGTTGCCGAAGCGGTCGGGGGCGACGGTGAGGGCGTCTGAGCCTTGTTCTCTTTGCCACTCTTTGAGCACCCGGCCAAGCTCCCGAACGTAACGAGAGCGACCAGAACGCCACTGGCAGCGCGCTCACTGAAAGTACCTTTTTGGCGAAAAGTAGAGAAAGGACGTCTCGTAATCATTTTCACCCTTACCCGTCAATGGTGCAGAGCCTATGGAGCCCTCGGCAATGCGCTTCTGTGACCAGAACTGTACGATGCGTGCCGACTAAGCCGCGCAGGTGTTAGAAATTGCTGCTTCGGTGATTGGTGAGGGGTTCGCGGGTTGAAGTTAGGGACGAAGAACGGCGCGCGCGCACGGGCTGATGATGCTGCCGAATCCGCTGGGACGACGGCCGCTCTGACGCCGCCGAAAGGTCTCAGGACGCGACGCCGGCGGCCGGCGTTGATCGTTACATCGGTGCTGCTTGTGGTCGTCTGCGCGACCGGTGGGGCCGCCGCGTTCGCTCGCAGCGATGACACCGAGTCGGTTCTTGCGCTCGCCAAGCCGGTTCTCGGTGGCGACACGATCGACGCGGACGACCTGCGGGAGGTGCGGTGGACACCGACGAAGGGGCTCAGTGCGGTGTCGGCCAAGGACCGCTCCAAGGTCGTGGGCAAGCGGGCGGCCGGTGATCTGCGGCTGGGCACCTTGATCACCCTGGAGCAGGTCACGGACGGTCCCGTCCTGCAGTCGGGGCAGGTGACCGTCGGTGTGGCTCTGGCCCCGGAGCAGATGCCGGTACGCGCGCTCACCCCCGGGCAGCACATTGCCCTGGTCTCGACTCCGCCGAAAGGCGGGGACGTTACCGCAGTGACGCCGCCTCAGATCGAGGCGACGGTGGTCGTGGTTGGACGCCGTGACGAGCGGTCCGGCAAGACCGTGATCGAGGTTGCCGTTTCCGCGGCGGATGGTGGACTGCTGGCTGCTCGTGCCTACACGGAACGTCTCGGCGTCGTGGCTCGTCAGGGGGTCGGGCGATGACGATGGTGGCCGTGGTCGGCGGCGCCGGCGCCCCGGGCGCGACCACGACGGCCCTTGGCCTGACCCTTGCCTGGCCTGTGCCCACCGGGCGGCGGGTGGTGATGGTCGAGGCCGATCCCGCAGGCGGGGCTGTTCTGGCGGGCGCGCTGGGCGGTCGGGTCACGGCCGAGTGGGGCTTGCACCAGCTTGGACTGGCCCATCGGCAGGGCCAGTTGCTGGACTTTTTCTTTCGCCAACTGATCGACCTGTCCGACGGTGACCAGGAGCGGCTGGTCCTGCCGGGCCTGGCCTCGCCGGAGCAGGCGCCGTCCCTGACCCACGCCTGGGAGCCGTTGGCCTCGCTGCTGGCGGCGCTCGACCATGGGCAGATCCCCCACGACGTCGTTGTCGACCTCGGACGGGACGGCGCGTTGGGCGGTTCGGGAGTGCTGGCGAGACGCGCCGACGTGGTCCTGGTGGTGGTGCGTTCCACGCTGAGATCCATCAGCGCGGCCCAGACCAGGATCACCGCACTGCGGCGGGTCCTGGACGAGCAGGGCGTCGGCTCGGACGCGCTCGGGGTGGCTGTGATCACCGAGGGCCCCTACCCGGCAAGCGAGGTGTCCGCAGCGCTCGGCGCGCCGGTGTTGGCCGTGTTGCCGCACGACACCAGGAGCGCGCAGGTCCTCTCCGACGGCCAGGGCGACGCGGACAAGAAGTTCATGCGCTCCCCGTGGATGTCCGCCATGAGGGCGTCGGCGGAGGAGGTGCTCGTGCGGGCACGGACGCGCCGGGTGCGGCTGGCTGCACCGAGACGCCCCCCGACCGAGACGCTCCAGGGGGCAGCCCATGCTGGGTAACGCCAGACCGATCAACTCCAGGCCCATTCCCGACGTGCCAGCGCCCGAGGCGCGACCGCGAACGCCGTTACCGACGGCATCCGGTATATCCGCGTGGATGGCTGCTGCCGGCACGGCGTCCGCCCCGACGGGCCTCGGTGACGCACCGCAGGCCATCGTCGATCTGACGGTGGTGCGGGCACTGCGCAAATTGGCCGCGGACCGCCTGTTGGACCGCGAGCGCGAGCAGCCGGGGTTGAGCGAGGCGGACCGGGAGCAGCGGGGTCGCGCGGTGGTCGCCCAGATCGTTGCCGAGTGGGCCGACGTGACCGCCCGCGAGCGTGGCGTGGCCACCACCACGGCCGAGGACACGGCATACGCGGAAGCGCTCTTCAATTGGCTGTTCAGGGCCGGCCCGTTGGAGCCCTACCTGGCCGATACGGACGTCGAGAACATCATGATCAACGGCCACGAGCACGTCTGGATCGACTACGCCTCCAAACCGCGCCGGAGGGTTCCCGCCCTGACGGACACCGACGAGGAGTTGCGGGAGCTGCTGCGCGAGCTGGCCCGGCGGCACGGCGGCGGGGAGCGCACGCTGTCGACGTCGTCGCCGACGCTGGCGCTTCGTCTGCCGGACGGGTCGCGCCTGCAGGCGGTCGCGGAAGTTACGCCGCGCACCTACGTCACCATCCGCCGGCACCGCGTGCGCAGCGTGCGCCTGCAGGACCTGGTCGAGATGGGCACCCTGGACCCCGTCCTGGCCGGATTCCTGGCCGCACTCGTGCGCGCGAAGAAGAACGTCATCATCTGCGGCACGCAGGGGGTCGGGAAGACCTCCCTCCTGCGGGCCATGTCACACGAGATACCGGAGGACGAGCGGGTCGCGACCTTCGAGTCCGAACTGGAGCTGTTTCTCCACGAGTTGGGACATTTGCAACAGTGTGTGCCTTTCGAGGCCCGGGAGGGCAACGGCGAGAGAGGCGCGGACGGCCGGTCCGCAGGTGAGATCACCATCGGTGACCTGATCCCGTCCGCATTGCGGATGTCGCTGTCCCGCATGATCGTCGGCGAGGTTCGGTCCAGCGAGATCGTGCCCATGCTGCGGGTGATGACCAACGGCGAGGGCGGCTCGATGTGCACCCTCCACGTGCGCGAGCCCCAGATGGTCTGGGACCGCATCGCCGAACTGTGCCTCGAATACGGCGCGCACATGACGGACCGGCTCGCCTACCGCCTGGCCGCCAACGCGATCAATTACGTCGTTTTCGTCCGGCTGATCGACGAGACTCACCGCGGGGGCAAACGCCACCGGTTCGTGACGCACGTGCTGCAGATGGCCGGGCTCGGCGAGCACGGCCTGCCGACCGCCAACGTCGTGTTTGGCCCGACCCCGCGGGATCCGCGCGCGCAGTTCCGTACCGTGCCGACCGACCTCGACGACCTCGAACTGGCTGGTCTGGATCCGCGTTCCCTCACCGAGGGCGCGCAGTGGGGGCCGCTGCCCTTGCGTCACCGGGCGGTGGGCTGACGTGGCGGGCGATGTACTGGTCGTCGGCGTGTGCTCCGGTGGGGTGGCGCTGGGACTGATCGGCGTTGCCGTGGGCGTGCACGGACGGGTGCCGGTGGAACGTCCCGGCCGCGTCCGCAGGTTCCGCCCGCCGGTGAGCCACGCCGCCCGCCGTGCGCTGCGTATCCGTCGCACCGTCGCGGTCGTCGTCGGGATTGCGGCGTGGTTCCTGACGGGATGGGTCTTGGCGCTGCCGCTGGTCGTGCTCGCCGTGCTGGGCTGGCCCTGGCTGATGGCTCCCACCCGCAGCGACCTCACCGGCATCGACCGCCTGGACGCGCTCGCGGACTGGACCCGACGGCTCGCCGACCTGGTCGAGCTGGGAGCGGGACTCGAGACGGCGATCATCACCAGCCGCGCGACGTGCCCGGCCGCGATCGAGCCCGAGGTCGCCGACCTCGTGGCGCGCCTGCAGGCCCGCTGGCAACCCGACGATGCCCTGCGCGCGTTCGCCGACGCCTTCGCGGACGCGACCGCGGACAAGATCGCCGCCGCGCTCATCCTGCGCGCGAAGGACCGCGGCCCGGGACTGGCCCTGGCGCTCAAAGACTTCTCATCGACGGTGCGCGAGGAAGTCCGCCAGCGTCGCGGGATCGAGGCGGACCGCGCGTCCAGCCGGGCCGCCGTGCGGTGGATCACCTACATCATCTTGGTCATGGGCCTGCTCATGGGCCTGAACACGGACTATTCCTCGGCCTATTCGACAGCGCTGGGCCAAGTCGCCCTGGCCCTCCTGGCGGCCGGATTCATCGGCGTTTTGATCTGGATGCGGTCGATCACCTCCTACAAGGCCAGCCCTCGCTTCCTGGTCCCCGACCCACGCAGCGCGGTAGTCGACACGTCGCCGACCGGCACGGTGCCGACGAAGGGGGTGTCCACATGATCAGCACATGGTTCCTGATGCCGGGCGCGGGTGTCGGGGTGGGACTGGCGCTGCTGGCGCGCGAGGTGTGGCCGGCTCCTCCCGACCTGCACGCCGCTCTGCGGCGTCTCGAACCGCGCGCCCGAGCGACGACTGTGCCCGCGGCTCCTCCCGCACGGGCGACGCCCGTCGATCGGCTCGTGGGCGTGGTCCGCGAGATCCGGGCCGTGCGGATCCCCGAGCGCGACCTGGCGCTGATCGGACAGACCCCGGCCGAGCATGTGCGGCGCAAACTCCTGGCGGGTGCAGGCGGGTTCGTACTGCCGATCATCCTCAGCGCGGCATGCGCGCTGCTCGGGATCACGCTGCCGTTCACCGTGCCCCTGCTGCTCAGCGTCCTTCTGGCGGTGGGGCTGTGGTTGATTCCGAACCAAGAGGTCCGCACGCGCGCCGCAGCCGCCAGGGTCGAGTTTCGCCACGCGACGACCGCCTATCTGGACTTGGTCGCGTTGGAGCGCGCGGGTGACGCGGGCCCGTCGGAGGCCCTTGAGCGGGCGGCGCTGGTCGGCAACGGCTGGGCGTTCGGGCGCATCCAGGACGCGCTGGAGCGAGCCCGGGCACGCGGCGTCGCACCGTGGATCGGATTGAAGGACCTCTCCACGGACCTGGCACTGCCCGAATTGGCGGACGTCGCCGACATCGTCGAGTTGGCCGGCACCGAAGGGGCGGCCGTCTACGGCACGCTGCGGGCTCGGGCGGCGAGTCTGCGTACTGAGCTCCTCGCGGTGCAAAAGGACGCGGCAAACACCGACAGCGAGCGCCTGGTGGTGCCCGGCACCTTTCTGGTCCTGCTGATGGTGCTGTTCATCAGCCTCCCGGCGATGGCTCGGATCGTCACGACGTCCTGACCCCACGACCCCACCCGGAACAACGAAGAGGAGAAGACGTGTCGAAGAACAAGGCGCTGAGGGCCCTGGCCGGGACCGCGTCCGCCGCCCTGCCCCTCGCGCTGGCCGGCGCCGCACGCCGCCGGTACCGCCGCGTCAAAGAGCGCGGCGAGGGGGATGCCGGCTCGGTCAGCCTCGAATACGCGATCCTGGCCGCCGTGATCCTGGCCGTCGTCGTGCTCCTGGGCGCGGCTGTGGTCAAGCTGTTGGGCGTCAAGATCGCCGCGATCGAGAGCATCACCTGAGCGTGTCCCGCATCCGCCGGCGACACACTGACCACGCCGACAACGACCGCGACTGCGGCTCGGTTTCGTTGGAACTGGCGATCCTGATCCCCACGGTCTTGGTCCTCACCCTCACCGTCGTCCAAGGCGCCCTGTGGTGGTATGCCCGCGAAGCGGCCCTGGCCGCCGCCCGCGAGGGAGTGGAGCAGGGCCGTCTCTACCAGGGCGAAGGCCCCTCGGGCGCCTCCGACCGCGCTGGCGAGGCGGCCCGAACCCTCGGGGGGGACCTCCTGAGCGACGTCCGCGTCGACACCGCGGGCAGCACGGCGGAACGCGTCCGGGTCGAGGTCTCCGGGTTCAGCCTGTCGATCCTGCCCGGGGTACGCGGTATCCGCATCACGCAGCACGCCGAAGCCCCCCGCGAACGCGTGACCCGACCGGGCGACTGACTGATGTCCAGACAGACGAGAGGACGGGGATGAGGCGACTCGTCGTGCCACGCGGGGACCAGGGCTCCGTGGCACTGGAGACGGCGATCCTCATTCCCGTGCTCGCGCTCGTGGTCGCGGTCATGATCGCCGGCGGGCGCATCACGATGGCGGGCGGCGCCGTCGACGCCGCAGCCAAGGCCGCGGCACGCGAGGCATCCCTCGCCCGCGACCCCTACGACGCCACCTCGCGGGCGGACTCGGCCGCCCGACGCACCCTCGAACAGCACGGCCTGTCATGTGCCTCGGTGTCCGTGAACCTCGACACCCGCGAGTTCGCCCCACCCACCGGACCGGCCCGAGTCCGGGCCACGGTGCGCTGCACCGTTGCGCTCGCCGACGCCGCCGTGCCCGGCATGCCGGGCTCGAAAACGATGCAGGCGACCGTGGTCAGCCCGGTGGACAAATACCGCGACCGAAGCCTGGGCCCGGCGCCCTCGGCAGGCACCCCGACCCACCGTGGGCAAGCATGAAGAACCGTAGGCGCATCGGGCGACCGATGAAAGCGGTCCAAGGAGACGACGGCGCGGTGAGCGTGTTCGTCGCCGGCATCGCCGTGGCCCTGATCCTGCTGATCGGCCTGGTCGTCGACGGCGGCGGCCGACTGCGCGCGGCCCAACGCGCGGACACCCTCGCGGCGGAGGCTGCCCGCAGCGCCGCACAGGAGATCGATGCGGGGCGGGTCGTCGCCGACGGCACCGTTGTGGTGTCGCCCGACGCAGCCACGGCCGCCGTCGCCTCCTACCTCTCGGCGGCCGGGGCGTCGGGCACCGCGACCGTGTCCCCCGACGGCCGCACCATCTCCGTCACCGTGACCATGGCGTACCGGCCGGTCTTCTCCGGAACCGTCGGCCTCCACCCGACCGTCACCGGCACGGCCCGTGCCACCCTCGTCCGCCCAGGAGTGCAGTCATGAGAGCGATCCGAGTCCTGGCGCGCGGCGTTCGCGCGCTCCTGTGCGCCCTCGCCCTGCTCGGCCTCACGGTGGGAACGCCCTTCGTGCTGCTCGCGATCGGGACGGCGCTGGGCGAGTACATCCCCGGGTGGGACGAGGTGTCCCTCGACCTGCTCCTGCGTCCCGACGACGGCGGCGGTGTGGCGTACGCCGTGCTGCTCGCCGCCGGGTGGGTCTGCTGGGGCATGGTCGTCGCGTCCGTGACGCTCGAAGTTCCCGCCGCCGTGCGCGGGCGCCCCAGGCGCCGCCGCGTGCGCGGCCTGGGCTGGAGCCAGAACGTGGTTGCGGTCCTCCTCAGCGGCATCGCGCTGACCGCCTCGGTCGGGGCAGCGGGCGCCGTCAACGCCTCCGCGGCGCCCGAGAGCATCTCGGCGCCGATCCGGGCCGGGGACGGGCAACAGCCGACGCCGGCCGTTCAACGCGCAGCGGCCTTCACGGGGCCCACGCACACGATCTCCCCCGGGGAGACACTGTGGTCGATCGCCGAGGACCACCTGGGCGACGGCACCCGGTGGGCGGAGATCGCCGAACTCAACGCCGAACGCCGGATGCCCGACGGTCAGCAGTTCGACGCGAACCGAGCCATCCGCGTCGGATGGCAGCTTCGCCTTCCCGCGGACTCGCGCGCCCCCGCAGCACCCGTCCAAAACGTCGACACCACGTCCCACGGCTCCGGCGCCTCGGTGGTCTCGGCGACGCGCGACATGCCCGGTGCCCACACCGTGACCGTCGTGGCAGGGGACACCCTTTCGGAGATCGCCGAGCGTGAACTGGGCGACGCCGACCGCTATCCCGACATCGTCGAGGCCAGCCGGCACCTGGTCCAGCCCGACGGTCTGCGACTCACCGACCCGGACGAGATCCGTCCCGGCTGGACGCTCGCGCTCCCGACCGGCACCCCGGCCACCGACGAGCCGCCCGCCGAGGTGGCACCTCCCGGCCCGCCGCCCGCGCCCGACACGGGGACGGACACTCCGGCCGAACCCTCGACGCCGGACCGCGACCCGGCGCCCCTGCTCGTCGACGCCACCGCGGTACCGGAACCGACGACCACGACGCCACCCGCACCGCCCGCCCCCACGGCCACGCCCCACGCACACGGCGAAAGCGACCGGGGAACCTCCGTGATGCTGCCCGCCACGCTCGGCCTGGGCGCTGTCACCGGCGCCGGCCTGGTCGCCGCCATCGCCGTACGCCGACGCCACCAACACCGCGTCCGCAAGGCACAGCAACGTATCGCCTTGCCCAAGCTCCCGACCGCCGCGTACGAACAGCGACTCCGCAGCGGGGAGAAACCCGACGACGCGGCCTTCCTCGACCGCGCCCTGCGCACCCTCGCCACGCGACTCGCGGACGCCGGCCGACCGATGCCCGACTTCACCGCCGTGCTCCTCACCGGCACGGGCATCGAACTGCACCTGAGCACCCCCGAGCCCGCCATCGCACCGTTCGCGACCAGCGACGACGCCGGACGCCGATGGACGTGCCCGCGCACCGCGACCCTGCTCTCCGCCGCCGAAGCCGGGGACTTGCCCGCCCCTTGCCCAGCCCTTGCCCCCATCGCGGACAGCCCCACGGGCGAGGTCCTCCTGGACCTCGAATCCTGCGCGGTGACCACCCTTGCCCAGGGCACGACCCAGGACCACCGCGAAGTCATGCGCGCCCTCGCCGTCGCCCTGCTCACCGCCGCGTGGGGCGAGGACCGGTCAATCACCGTCGTCGGACTCACCGACATCGAGGGCTTCGAACCGCAACAGCATCCTCAGCTCACCGAGTCGACCCTCCCGGACGCCCTGCAGGCTCTGACGACCTGGCAGCGGGCCTGCGCCCCGATCCTCGCCCACGAAGCGCTCGACTCCGCCCGGGCAGGACGCACCCTCTACGCGGCACCCGACACGTGGCCGCCCTCGATCGTTCTCTCCGTCGAGCCACTCGACGCCGAAGCCGTCGCCACCCTCGCGAGGTTGGAGGCCGAGCGGCCCCGAGCCGCGTGGGCCGTCGTCGCTCCCGTCGCCGACGGGGTCGAGCTGCCGGCGCACTGGCACTCCCTCTCCACCACGGGGGGCACGAGCGAACTGCAGGGCGTGGCCGGCCAGGTCACGATCCACCGCATGGCCGACGCGACCCACGCCGCGCTGCTCGACGTCGTCACGACCACCACGGCCGCATCGATCACCGAGGGGGATTCGGCAGACACAGGCGGCGCAGCCGAAGACGCCCCCGCCCCCGCGAACATCCCGCAGGACGACGGACCGGTCCCCGGCCACGCGGCGACCGCAGCCCCGCGCCCCGATTCGACACACACCACCGGCCACGCTCCACCCGCCGCCATCGGTTCCGACGCCGAGCCGACGGCCGGGCTCTCCTCCGAACGCAACGAGCCACAACACTCGAACGACGCCTTCGGGCACGGCTCCACGCCCGAGTCCGGACAGGAGTCCAAGGCCGCCGAGCCCGGGCCGACCCGGTCCGGTTCACACGATCCCGACGTTGTCGACCCGGGACCAAAGGTCCTCGTCCTGGGCCCGGTCGGAATCACCGGCGTCGGGAATCCCGCAGAGACCAGCAAGCGCGCCCGCCTCACCGAATTCGCGGCACTCCTCGTGCTCAAACCCGGCATGTCCCATGCCGACGTGGACGCCGCCATGTGGCCGGACAGCACGACCCCGGCCAACCGACACACCGCCACGAGCAAACTCCGACGCTGGCTCGGGACGAACCCCGACGGTGCTCCCTACCTGCCGATGATCGGCGACACGGGGTACCGCCTCGGACCCGGCGTCACGTGCGACTGGAACGAATTCCAGCGCCTGGCTCGACGCGGCCTGCGCCTGGGCGCCCAGGGCACGTCCGAGCTGACCCAGGCTCTGGCCTTGGTGCGCGGCGCCCCGTTCGGTGGAACGAGCCCGCGACGCTACATATGGGCCGAGTACCTGCGCCAGGAAATGATCTCGTCCATCGTCGACGTGGCGGCCCGGTTGGGCGAACTGCACCTCACTGCCGGAGACGTGCGCGCGGCAAAGCTCGCGCTCGGGAAGGGCCTGGAGGTCTGCCCCGAATCGGAGCTGCTGTACCGGCTGATGTTCCGGGCCGTGCACGTCTCGGGCGGCCACGACGAACTCGACGCCTACGTGGCCCGTCTCAACAACCTCTTGGACGAGATGGGCTGCGAAATGGAGGACGACACGATCCAGTTGCTTGGCACACTCCTCAGGGGATGATGCACCGCCGATGAGGAACGGCCATCACCGCCGGCAGTCCGGCCGAACCGGACGCGATGGGCTGCGACATGGAGGAGGTCACGGTGCCGCCCAGAAGCCAGGCGTAGATCCGCGCGTCCGAGGCGATGGACACGTCGATGCCGTGGACCGGCTTCTTCGGCCGGGCGAGCGTCACGGCGTACCGCCCTGCGTCCGGTTCGGGTTGTGGTCCGGCATCGCTCGGTGAGCGGGGCTCGCGCCGCGCAGGATGTCCATCAGGATGGCGCGGTCGAAGCGGGCGCGGACGGCGTGGTGGTCCGAGAGGCCGCTCATGTCGATCACGTCGAGGTCCACCAGGGCGGGCAGGAGCGTCGTGGACATCCAGAATCCGTCGACTGCGGTGGCCGGACCTTGTGAAGGTTTGCGCACGACCGTCGGTGCCAGTGCCGACGCGCGGCCGAAGGCGCGGGCGACGTGGCGGGCGGCGTCCTCGACTCCGGCTGCGTGCATCACCTGGTCGGGATACGTGTCGAGGATCCGCACTCCTCCGGGGCCGGGGCGGGAACGGTGCGTTCGATGCGGCAGGTCGGTGATGGAGTCGACGGGAGGCAGCGGCGGCTCGCCTCGGCCGGGGACGCGATAGCTGTTTCGGTCGCCTCCCAGGATGGTGGGCAACTTGACGGTCTTCCTGCCCTTGGTGGCGCCGTTCTTGTCCAGGAAGCGGGTCAGTTGCTCGGCCTCGATCGCTCGGGCCGTGACCGAGGAGTAGACGAGGTGGTGGGAGACGGCCACGATCGGCAGCGCGTCCACTCCGGCCTCGCGCAGGCGCAGCTTCCGTGCCGTGGGCGCCAGTTGCCATCCTTGCTCGTCCCAGCCTTTGTCCGAGGCGAACACCTTCGGGTCCACGTACAGGGCGGTGGCACTGCCGGCGCCTACCCACCCGCGCATGCCGAGTACGGCTTCGGCGCGCTTGGCCAGGGCGCCGTCGTTGTCGAGGGCGTCCCACACTTCCTGGCGGAGTATCACGTGCGCACGCAGGGACGCCAGGAACTCGTGCCCCGCCTGCCATTTCGCCGGGTTGCCTCCGCCGTTGTTCTCGAAATTGCTGGTGACGAAATCGTAGGTCGCAGTCACTGCGGGCCCTTCTTGGTGGTGGGGCGGTGTGCAGGCGGCGGGGCGTCGACAGGTGCGTGCAGGGCCCGGCTGCCGGTGTGGAGGAGTCGCGTCGTGACGTCTTCGGCCCGGTCGTGGTCGATGTGCACGCCGTGGTGTGCGGCGAGGGCGTACACCGCGGCGAGCATGGTGTGTGTCGGGTCGCCGAGCGCGCGATCGATGGTCGAAGGGCTCACGGTGTCCTCGCGTCGGCTCGGCGGTACGGGCCGGAGGGCAGTTGCAGGTACGGGACGCGGGAGTTGATCGCTTCGTCGACGCAGATCAGGGTCGCGTTGGGGGGATCGGTGGGCCGTCGCCATTCCCATCGGGGGGCACCGTCGGGAGAGGTCGGTGAGGTGAAGTCGGTCAGGTGGCCTTCGAAGATCAGGAGGTGGTGGGTCTCGGACCAGGCCAGGAGGCGGAGGTCGTCGGGCTGGACGCCGCGTTTCAGGGGGAGTTGGTAGGCGTGGGCGACGTCGTTGGCCACGACGAGGGGCGATGTGGTGTCCGGCACGGGCAGAGCCGGAACGGCCAGGGTGAGTGCGGACGAGGGCGTTCGGGCGTGCAGCCACGCGCCGGAGCCGTTGCGGATCATCAACGCTGCCTCGAAGCAGACTTGGTGCGGGGGCAGGTTCGGCGAGGGCGTTCGTGGGCGGAGGGTCATGGTGGGTCCGATCGATACGGGGAGGCAGGAGCCGCCTGGGAGAGGCGGTGTTCCTCACCCGAATCGGCTGCCGAGTCCGGGCGCCGATTCGGGGAGTTCGAGGATCAGGGCGTGCATGTCGGTGCGCAGGGTGCATTCGCGCGCGGTTCCGGTGGTGTTCGCCAGGTGAGTGCCGTCGGCGGTGGTGATCGTGACGGTGACCGCGCACGCGCCCCGGCCCCGACGCGGAGGGCCCGGTGGTGGTGCCTGTCGAGTCGGGTCGAGGGGGTCGTCCTTCCACCTGTCGATCGCCACGCATTCCTCGCCGCCGTGGGGCTCCTGAAGTCCTGAGTGCCATTGCGGGAATCCGGCGAGCATGGTCACCAGTCCGTTTCGCAGGTTGCCCTCGGGAATGAAAGAGCCTTTCTCGCGCGGTACCCCGACGGGTGCTGTGAGGGTGATCCGCGCGCGGACGTAGACGTGCCCGAGCGGGCACCGCGGCTCGGGCGGTGGCCTGCGGAGGTGCGTCACGGCTACAGCGCCCGTGTGCGGACGAGTTTGAGGGTGACGAGAGTGGCGAGCACCGTGTCGGTGATCTCGGCTGGGGTTCGGTCGTCGATGTCGACGACCACGCCATGGCCGGGCTCGATGCGCGTGCTCAGGTCGCGGTGCAGGTCGGCGGCCTGGCGGAGGGCGCCGGCGGTGTCCAGGGCCGTGCGTTCGTGCGGGAGCAGGTGGGGGCGTGCGAGGAGCGTGTCGCGGAGCCGCTCGGGTGTTCCGAGGAGGTGGACGCTGATGGAGGGCAGGTTGACGTCGTCTTCGTAGAGGGCGAGTTGGGCGTGCGTATCGCACAGGCCCGGTCGCAGGATCGTGTCCTCGGCGGCGAGGGTGGGCGCCCAGTCGTAGGCGACCATGGGGGAGACGACGCGGTGTTTGGTGATCACGTCACCCGTTTGGATGAGGGCGGCTCGCGTCAGGTGCGTGTGGGCCTCGCGTCCCAGTCGCGTCTCGATCAGCCGCCGGAACTGTGGGGCGCGGCCGGGGACGGCGAGTCCTCCCCAGGCCAGGGCGAGTTCCTGGGCGACGTCGCGGGTGGGTGTGAGGTGCCCCGTGTTTTCCGGACACGTTGACTTCTGTTGTTTACGCCGCCAGCCCGAGTTGCTTGTGCTCGTTCAGGACTTCCAGCGGCGTGCG
>NZ_JBVHLU010000161.1:0-15869 GCF_055558835.1 Embleya sp. NPDC025285 | reverse complement strand
GTTCTCCCGGAGGAAGAGCCTCTCCGGGGCGGGGGCAAGCCGGCCCCCCCCCCCCCCCCACCGGTGGGGTCGGGTCAGGCCAGGCCGAGGACCTCCTTCGCGGCGCGCTCGCCCTCGGTGGCGCCGCCTTCCATGAAGCCTTGGAAGTCGTAGGAGGTGTGTTCGCCGGAGATGTGCACGTTGCCCTGGCGGGTTCCCTCGTAGCCGGCGTAGCGGTGCAGGTAGCCGACCGGCCAGTACGAATAGGCGCCCAGGGAGTACGGGTTCCCGGTCCAGGCCGACAGTTGGGCCTTGCCGGTCCATTGGGCCTTCGTGCCGGGGAAGAGTTTGTCGATCTGTCCCAGGTAGGTGTTCGCCAGGTTCGCGACGTAGGCGTCCTGTTCGGCGGTGTTGAAGGGGCCGGACGGGTTGAGGGCGGAGGCCATGGTGCCGCCGCCGTATTGGATCAGTACGCCCTTGGTTCCGGGTTGACCCTTGGTGGTGTCCCAAGTTTGCTGGAACGGCAGGTCGGTGAAGGCGTCGCCGGCCGTCACGCCGGGCCAGGGCCCGAGGCCGTTGCCGCTCGCCCCGAGCCAGGTGCGCTTGGTGAACTGCATGTTGAGTTTGGAGACGTGGCCCATGCGGGAGTCGCGCAGCAGGTTCGTCATCATCGGGTCGAACCCCGCCCGGGTCAGGTCGAGACCTTTGAGGATCGGCAGCGGGACGGCCAGGATCGTGTGGTCGGCGGTCACCGTGGTCGTCGTGCCGTCGGTGTCGAAGGTGAGGGTCTGGGTGCCGTCGCCGTTCGCCCGGACGGCGAGCAGCTTGTGTCCCATCCGCACGGTGCCGGAAGGCAGTGCGGCGTTGATGGCGTTCGGGACCTGGTCGTTCCCGCCGACCACGTGGTAGCGCTCGTTGGAGCCGCCCCAGATGTTGAAGTGCCCCGGGTTGGACTGCCAGCCGAGCATGCAGACGGCGGCGTAGGCGGACTGGTCGGCGGTCTCCGCGCCGTATTCGACGGTGTAGGCGACGTCGAGGAACTGCCCGAGCTTGGACGAGGAGCCGCCCGGGGTCCGGGAGTCGATCCAGTCGCGCAGGGTCGTGTTCGAGATCGCGGTGCCGGCGGCGGTGGTCCGGTTCCAGGTGACGTCGCCGCATTCCTGGTAGTCCCGGCGGACCGCCTGGTACATCGCCTTGAAGTCCTCGTCGGCCTGGGCACGCGGGTAGTAGGCGTTGTCGAACCACAGGGTCTCGGTGGCGCCGTTCGGCCCGGAGCCGGCGAAGTCCACGGTGGCCAGTCCGAACCGGCGGCACAGTTCGAGCATCTTCTTGTGCCCGGTGTCGATCAGCTCGCCGCCGATCTCCGAGGTCTGGCCACCGCCCCAGTAGGTCTTCTGCGAGTACATCCGGCCGCCGACACGGGTGGGATTCGCCTCGTACACGGTGGACTTCACGCCCGCGTCGGCCAGGGTCAGCGCCGCCGTCAGCCCGGCGATGCCGGCCCCGACGATGACCACCCGGCCCGGGTTCGCCGGGGGCCTGGCCGCGCTTTCCGCGGCGAGCGCCGGGCGGCTCAGCGCGGTGCCGGCCAGGCCCAGGCCGATCCCCAGCACTCCTGCTCGCTTGATCAACGCACGCCGGCTCGGCCCGGCGGGGTCGGCGGCGGCCTCGTCACGAATGTCCCGGTACTCGCCGACCGGCATGCGCAGGGCCGCTGCGGCCCGGTGGTCGGCGGCCACGCGTTGCAGCGCGGCCATCGCTCTGGTTCGGCTCATCTTGATGCTCCTTGGAAGAAGGAAGTCGGTTCCCGGCCCGGAACGGGGCGTTGCGGGCACACCGAAGCCTCGGCTCGCGGGCGGAACCGGAAGGGCTTGCGCATGACGAAGCCCCGGGCCGTACGCAGAACGGGGAAGGACGTGCGTACGGCCCGGGGCCGGGTGGAGGAGGTCAGCGCTCGGCCGCGTCCTCGAGGATGATGCGGCCCATCCGCTCGTAGCGTTCGGGGCGCTGGTGCTTCATGTAGAGCGCGAGGGCGATGCCCGCGAGGAAGAATCCGCCGACGATGTACGGGATGAGCTTGAAGAGCAGCGTGTCCGCCGCCGCTCCGGCGGCCGTGTCCATGTTGTAGACGAGCAGCCCGACCACGGCGGCCATCGCGACGCCGCCGACGACCGGCGCGGTGAGGGTGGCGAACCAGTGCCTGGTCTCCGGGTGCCTGTGCTGTACGTGGAAGTAGCCGACGACGGAGAAGGAGCACAGCGTCTGGACGATGAGGATCGCCATCGTGCCCAGCAGCGCGAGCAGGCCGTACAGGTGCACCGACGGGTCCATGTCCGCGACGATGAACGCCACCACGAGGACGATCGCGATGACGGACTGGACGAACGAGGCGATGTACGGCGAACCGTGCTTGGCGTGGGTTTTGCCGAGCGCCGGGTGGATGAAGCCCTCGCGCCCGATGGCGTAGAGGTAGCGCGAGGCGCACTGGTGGAAGGCCATCGCACAGGCGAAGGAGCCGGTGACCACCAGCCACTGGAAGATCTTGACCGAGGTGTCGCCGAAGTGATCGCCCAGAGGCGCGAAGAACAGGGTGCCCTCGGAAGCCGCTTCGGCCAGACCGGACTTGCCGGCGGCGGAGACCATCATCCAGGACACGAAGATGTAGAACAGGCCGACGCCGACCACCGAGATGAGCGTGGCCCGGGGGACCACCTTCTTCGGGTCGCGGGACTCCTCCCCGTACATCGCCGTCGACTCGAAGCCCACCCAGGACCAGAAGGCGAAGAACAGCCCGAGGCCCGCCGCGCCCATGCTGCCGTTGACCCCGTCGAAGGCCTTGAGCGGGTTGACCGCCTCGCCGACGATGCCGTCCGGTCCACCGCCGGTGAACAACACCGCGAAGGAGACGGCGGCGAGCACCGCGATCTCCAGGACCAGCGCGACGCCGAGGAACTTGGCCGTCAGGTGGATGTCGAAGAACGCCATCGCCGCGATGGCCAGCAGCCCGAACATCGCGTAGTAACCCCAGTGCAGGTCGAGCCCCCACTGGTCGCTCGCGAGCTGTTTGAACGAGGCCGCGAAGAAGCCGATGATCGAGGCTTCGAAGACGACGTACGCCAGGACCGCCAGCAGGCCCGACGCCATGCCCGCGACCCGGCCGAGGCCGTGCGAGATGAAGCCGTAGAACGCGCCGGCGGCGGTGATGTGCTTGGCCATCGCGACATACCCGACCGAGAAGACGGTCAGCACGAGGGTGGCGAACAGGTACGCGGCGGGAGCCCCGATGCCGTTGCCCGACCCGGCGATGATCGGCAGGTTGCCGGTCATCGCGGTGATCGGGGCGGCGGTGGCGACCGCCATGAATACGACGCCGACCAACCCGACGGAGTTCGCCTTGAGCCGGTTGACCTGTTCGCCGGGGACCTGCAGAGCCACGTCGACCTCGGCACTGTCGAGGGGCTGTTGCTGGGTGGACATCCCACCTCCTTGAGGGTGCGGCCGGAAACGGCACGACACGTCTGACGGACGCCTGTTCTCCGGTTCCTCGTTGAACAGGACGAACGTGATCCGACGGGCCGTCAGCTTCCCGTCGAACCGGAATCCCCCGCAACATGCAATGCGTCAGAAGAAGCCCCCAGGCATCGACACTGTGATCGTTGCCATGGCCCGAGAAAGCACCTTGAAACCCGTCGGTGGGCACCGGCACACGGCACGTCGAGGTGCGGCGCGGCGGGGTGCGACGGCATCATCGGACCGCGCCGATCGCGGCCCGGACCTCACCGGCGCCGGCGAATCCGGTGGTGGACGTCGTCTCGCCCACCCGGAAGCTCCCGACCAGGAAGCCCTGTTCCGGGTCATCGGCGTCATCGGCGTCGTCCACGTCATCGAGGTCTTCGATGACGTAGTCCAGCGTCGCCACGCCGTGGTGCGAGAGTGCTGTCACGGCGGTTGAGTCAGGACGGCTGCCTGCCAAGCCCCGGCAATTCACGGCCGACGGCTGTGTGCACGGATGCTCGTGCAGTCCCGCGTCCGGAGGTCCGACGACGAAGCGGGTGAACCGCACTCGAAGGTCGGCGCGTTCGGGCGAGCGGCAGAACGGTCCGGCGAAGGCGCGCGCGGCCTTCCCTTCATCCGATGCGGTCGGTGTCGCGGTCGGTGGATTCGCGCACCGTGTCGGCGATCGCGTTCTGGAGCTGTTGGTCCGGCATCGTGCGCAAGGCGCCCCGATCCGGCGCCACAAGCCACGCGACGGGCGCGTCCGATGGGCAGGGTGACGGCGGGAAGGTGATCCACACGCCGGCACCGTGGCGTCTGGGAAGTTCCCGGCGACGACGACCGGCGCCTTCGTGCCGCGGGGGAACCAGAAAACCCACGGTGTGGCGTCGGCGATCGAGGATGACCGTGCCGGGTCGGACCCCTCGGGTCCGCAGGAGACTCAGGGCCGCCTCGCCGATCGCGGCACTCACCTCGACGACGTCGAAGGTTTCACCGGCCGCGACCATGCGCGGTTGGTCGGGGTTCGCGACGGACCGGCGGGCCGCGCATCTCGTGTCGACCGTGGTCACTTTCGACTCCTTGGGGATGTACGCGCCCGCCTGTTCGTCACGATGCAGTCCTGGTCGCGACGCGGCGACCTTGATCGCGCGGCCGGGGTCGGGACGAGCCACAGCCACTCTCCCAACAGGTTCAATCATAAAAACACAATGCGGTCCTCGGTTTCAAACATTTCTCACCGCCTCATGCTCGAAATACGGCACGTCCCCGGGCGCGTCACGAAGCCTGCCGAGGGAGCGGTCGACTCGTTGGATGGGAGGTCCGATGCGACCGGTTCGGCGGCTGCTATGTTTGAAACTGTTGATACGTGGCCCCTGCAATCAATAGGAGGCGGGATGCTGGCCCGGCAGCGGCAACTCGCGATAGTCGACCTGGTGGCCAAGCAGGGAGCGGTGCGTGTCGCCGCCTTGGTGGAGATGTTCGGCGTGTCGGACATGACCGTCCGGCGTGACCTCGAGGTGCTGGCCGAGCAGGGGCTGGTCGCCAAGGTGCACGGGGGCGCGACCTCGGTCGAGATGGGTTCGACGGAGGAACCCGGCTTCGTGACGAAGTCGGGCCGGCAGGCCGCCGAGAAAGAGGCGATCGCCCGTCGTGCGGCGGACCTGGTGCCGCCCGGCAGCGCCGTGGCCCTGTCGGCCGGAACGACCACGTGGACTCTGGCGGGACATCTCGCGGATGTGCCCGGCCTGACGGTGGTCACCAACTCGATTCCCGTGGCCGACGTCTTCCACCACCAGGGCCGCGCCGACCAGACCGTCGTCCTGGTCGGCGGCGTACGTACCCCGTCGGACGCGCTCGTCGGACCCGTCGCGGTCGCGTCGTTGGAGAACCTCAACGTCGACGTGCTCGTGCTGGGGGTGCACGGGATGAGTGTCCGGGCGGGATTCACCACCCCCAACCTGCTGGAAGCGGAGACCAACCGCGCCCTGGTGCGGGCGGCTCGCAAACTCGTGGTGGTCGCGGACCACACGAAGTGGGGCGTGATCGGCATCAGCACGATCGCCCCACTGAGCCAGGCGGACGCTTTGATCGTCGACTCGCGCCTGGGCGAGGAAGCGCAGGAGGAATTGGCCGAACACGTCGGGGAACTCGTGGTCGTCGATCCGAACAACGACATGACCGGGTGACCGGAGCGGTCGTGGCGCGCGGCGGTTCGCCGCGGACGAGCACGTGATCGGCCTGGGCCGCATCGCCGGGGCCGGAGCCCGTGGCCTCTGTTGAGGCCGTTGGCGCGCTCGTGATCCTTCGGCGGCGTGAAGGCGCTCCGGTCGAACGGTCCACGCCCCTTCGCGGGGGACAGCGCCGTTCCCGGCGCGATGGCAGAGGCGAGCCGCGCGCACGACTCGCGGGTGGAAGCTGGAGCGTCCCAGGGGGAGCGAAGCCCGCCCCCCGCCACCATGCCCTGGTCGGACGCCACCATGGTTTGATCGGTATGACCGAATTGATGCAAGATGGCGGGCATCGGAACCGAGTTCGTGGCTACCGTGACCCCGGGGCGTCCACCAGACGCCGGGTCAAGGCCCTGGTCATGGTTTCGCCTGGCATGTGACCTCATTGCCGGGCGCGACCGCCCTCGCCCGGCGACCCCGCGCAGGTGCGCGGCTGCCGATCGGGCGTGCCTCGTGAACCCCCGCCCCGATGGAGCCGCAGTCCACCCCGGTCGCTTCATCGCGTGCCCGGGCGATCGCTGATCCGCCGCCGACGCCTTCGTTCCGTCGAATCGTCAGGTGCGAGGCGTGCGACCCCCGCCGTAGGCCGCGGTCCGATCCTGCCCCGATCCGCGACCGTTCCGGGATCCAACTCGGTCTCCGACCTGCCGCTATCCCAAGCACCCTGCTTGGCGCAACGGCAATCCAACACATTCCAACGTGCCAACGTTCGTCTCATCCCTCGTTTCACTTCCGTCTCGGTCTCAGACCGGCATGTTTCGGGCTTGGTTCGACGAACGATGTTGCGTTACCGAAATGAGTCTTGTTGGCTAATGTTTGAACTGCTAGATATATGCCTCATGTCGCGAGTGGTTGCGTCGGAAAATGTTTGTTTGACAATCACAAGCTCCCCGCTGTCCCCAAGGAGATCGATGATGATGCACCGCAGACGCAGTCGGCACGGCGCCGCGATGGTGGCCGCCCTCGCGCTCGCCGTGGGGCTCACCGCCTGCTCGTCGGGCAAGGAAGACAGCAAGGCGGGGACGACGTCGAACACGGCTCCCGTGTCGGGGAACGTCAAGATCGCGTACCTGCAGAAGCAGGGTGACCAGCAGTACTTCATCGACGAAGCGGACGGGGCCAAGGCCAAGGCCAAGGAACTGGGTGTCGATCTGAAGGTCGTCAACCTCGGCAACGACACCAACAAGGCGGTCAGCGAGGTCCAGGCGGCGCTGGCACAGAAGTACAACGGCGTGGTGATCGTCGTGCCGGACCCCGCAGTGGGACCGCAGGTCGTCGAGATAGCGAAGAACGGCGCGGCACTCTTGGCGTCGGATGACCAGATCTGTGTGAACGGCGCCGATCCGACCAAGTGTTCCGCTGATCAATTGGTGCCACGTGTCGGCTTCAGCGGGGCTCAGATGGGCACCCAGGTCGGTGACCGGGCCGCCGAGGAGTTCAAGAAGGCAGGTTGGGCTCCGCAGGACACCGCGATCATCGCCGCGTGGAAGCAGGACGTGACGGTCTGCTCGGATCGTGTCAACGCGGCACACGAGGCGTTCAAGCGGGCGACGGGCGCGGACGTCAAGCTGCTCAAGGTCGGCACCGACAACACCCCGCCCGACGCCCAGAACAAGACCGCGGCCACGATGAGCGGCAACCGCTCGATCAAGCACTGGATCGTGTGGGGTTGCAACGACGAGAACGTCAGCGGCGCGGTCACCGCACTGCAGAACGGCGGCTACGGGGCGGCCGACGTCGTGGGAGTGGGCCTGGGCGGCTACCTGGCCTGCAAGGACTGGGGCTCCGGCAAGCCGAGCGGGATGAAGGCCGCGCTGTTCATCAACGGCTACGAGGTCGGTGGTCTCGCCGTGCAGACGATGGTCGACCGCCTCAGGAACGGCAAGCCCTTCGCGCCCGAGGCGTTCGCGACCACCAAGATGGTCGACCCCTCGAACTGGCAACAGTCCGGCCTCAAGTGCAGTTGACCGAGCCCCCGCCCACGGCGGCAACGACCTGAAAGCCGTCGCCTTCGACGGCACCGACCGGTGCGAGTCGCGACGACCCGACGTCTACCCGCGTCGTCGCGACTCCCCGAAACGCCCCGAGGTCAGTCATGACGCAAAGCCCGCCCCTCGACTCGCCCGGATCCGCGCTCACGGTCGAGAACATCCACAAGGAGTTCTCCGGGGTCCACGCCCTGCGCGGCATCACCCTCGACTTCCCTCGCGGCACGGTCACCGCCCTGATGGGGGAGAACGGTGCCGGCAAGTCGACTCTGATCAGGATCATCAACGGCGACCACCGTCCCAGCGACGGACGCATCATGGTCGCGGGCACCCCCCGCGAGCTGCACAGCCCCGCGGACGCGCGCAGGCACGGAATCCGGGTGATCGCGCAGGAACCCGAGATCGTCCCGCACGTCAGCGTCGCCGAGAACGTCTACGTCGGCGCGTTGCCGCGCAAGAAGGGTCGAATACTCGACCGGGCCGCTCTGTATCGGCGCATGCGCTCCGACCTCGAGCGCCTCGGATTCGCGCACGCCATCGCCCCGCAGACGCTCGGCTCCCAGCTCTCGCCCGCACAACGCCAACTCGTGGAGATCCTGCGCGCGCTGACCACCGAGGCCACCGTCCTGGCCTTCGACGAACCCACATCCTCCCTGTCCGATCACGAGGTGGAGGCCCTCTTCGGCCTCATCCGACAGCTCCGTGACCGAGGGCTCGCCATCATCTACGTCTCCCACCGGATGCAGGAGATCTTCCGGCTCGCCGACCGCATCGCGGTACTGCGCGACGGGGCACTGGCCGGCATCCGCGACGCGGCGCAGACCGGCGAGGGCGAGGTCGTGCGACTCATGGTCGGGCGCGACCTGTCGGCAATGTTCGCTCGCAAGCGCAACCCCGTCGACAAAACCGTCCTCGACGTACGCAACCTGACCACCGACCACGTCGCCAAGGTGAACCTCGACGTGTGCGAGGGGGAAGTCGTCGCGCTGGCCGGCCTGGTCGGCGCGGGACGATCGGAACTGGCGGCGGCGCTGGTCGGGGACCTGCCGATCCGCTCCGGCGAGGTCCGCGTCGACGGCCGAAAACTTCGACTACGCATGCCCCGGGACGCGGTGCGGGCCGGCATCGGCTACGCCCCCGAGGAACGCAAGGCCCAGGCTCTGTTCATGACCGGCTCGGTCCGCTACAACATCAGCATCGCCGTCCTCGACCGACTGCGACGCCGGCGGTTCGTCAGCTCGCGACGTGAACGGGAACTCGCCGAGCAGTTCGTCGAGCAGCTCGGCGTACGGACGCCGTCCATCGACCACGAGGTCCGCAAGCTGTCCGGCGGCAATCAACAAAAGGTCGTCCTCGCCCGCTGGCTCGCCCGCCGTCCCAAGCTCCTGATCCTGGACGAGCCCACCCGCGGCATCGACGTCGGCGCGAAGGCGGAGATCTACCGCCTCATCGACGAACTGGCCAAATCCGGCGTCGCGATCCTCGTCATCTCCTCCGAACTCCCCGAGGTCCTCGGCCTCGCCGACCGGATCGTCGTCATGCAGAACGGGCGGGTGACCGGCGAACTCGACCGCGCCGCCGCAAGCGAGGAGAGCATCCTCGCCCTCGCCATGGCCTACGACCTTGCCAAATCGACTCCAGGGAACCCGTCATGACCGCCACGACCAGGCAGGCACCGGCACCGATGCCCACCCCCACCGCCGGAGGGTCCGCCCGGGCACTCCCGCGCCGCGTCACGACCGCGATCGGCGCGCAGAACACCAGTCTCATCGCCGCACTGATCGCCGTCGTCGGCATCTTCACCTGGCTCGACGACGGTTACCTGACCACCGCCAACATGACGGTGATCGGCGACACAGTAGCCGTGACCGGCCTGCTCGCGGTCGTACAGACCGTCGTCATCATCTGCGGAGCCCTCGACATCTCGGTCGGCTCGCAGGCCGGCATAGCGTCCGTGGTCAGCGCGATGGCGTTCACCTCGGCCGGCGGCAACGCGGCGGTCGGCATCCTCGCCGCGATCGGTGTCGGGATCGCGGCGGGTGTCGTCAACGGCATCGTCATCGTGTACGGGCGGGTCAACCCGGTCATCGCCACCCTGGCCACGCTCGCCGCGTACAAGGGCGTGGCCCAACTGCTGGCCGGCGGCCGGGCGCAGGGCTACGTCCTGGGCAACGACTTCTTCATCTTCCTCGCCCGCGGCAAGATCCTCGGCCTGTCCGTCCAGATCTGGGCCCTGCTCCTGGTCGCCGCCGCCGTGCACGTCCTGCTCAAGTACACCGACATCGGCCGCAACATCTACGCCATCGGCGGCAACGACACCGCCGCCCGCCTCGCCGGTATCAACATCAACAAGTACCTCGTGTCCGTCTACGCGCTCGCCGGCGTGGTGGCCGCGATCGCCGGCGTCATCCTCACCGCACGCACCGGCTCCGGACAACCCACATCCGGCAGCGAGGGCCTCGAACTCAAGGCCATCACCGCCGCCGCACTCGGCGGCTGCGCCCTCCAAGGCGGCAAGGGCGGCATCGGCGGCACGCTGCTGGCGGTCTTCCTGCTCGGCGCCCTGGACAACGGTCTCAACGTCGTCGGGGTCAACTCCTTCTGGCAAAACGTCGCCCAGGGAGCCCTCCTCGTCGTCGCCGTCGTCATCCAACAACGCCGCAGCGGCGAACGCGCCGTCGGCCTGCCGACATAGCGAGCGGCACAACGGATCGAGACCACGCCGGGCGCCGATTCGGCCACGGAGGCCGAGTGCCCGAGAAGCCCCCGCGGCTGCCGGTCGTCCCGGTGCGTGACTCGCAAGGACCTCGCCAAGGCCGGCGGGAAGGACTCCGATGCCGTCCCCGTCACCGGGCGGCGGTCGCACTGATGGCGCTCGGTGGTGGAGCGCCGTACCCGAACCGGCGTCGCGGCCGTCCCCGGGCCTGATCGGATCGGATCATCGGGTCGGACCGGCACGAATCATCGTGCCGGTCCGACCCGATGACGCAGGACAAGAGCTCCGTGAACAGCGATTTCGGACGCCCTCGCCATGCGCGAGAGGCGGTGCGCACCCGTGCGCGGGAACGTTGGTATGAAGATCGAGAGGGACGACGAACGTGTTGTGGTGTGTGTTGTGCGGCTCGCCATACGCGGAGACCGACGTCTACTGCCCGGGTGGGCAGTGCGGAGCCGACCTGAGCGGTCAGCGATCGGGGAATCCGGTGTATGCCGTGCAGGCGTGGTGCGAACCGCGCGAGGTGACGGCCGGACCCGGTGAGACGGTCATGGTCAGGTTGAACCTGCGCAACGCCGGCAGCGCTCTCGACCGCTACGAACTGCGGCTCGCGCCGGATGCCGAGGCGCGGACGGCCGTGGACCGGCCCGGCCTTCCCGACGTCTTCTCGGGCGAACGGCGGGTGTGGGCGATCGTGTATACGGTCGGGCAGGACGGTCTCGACGTCGCCACCCGGGTCCCGAGCGACGGCCGCGTCCAAGCGTCCGACTTCGGTGCGGGCCGTGCGTTCGAGGAATCGATCGAACCGGAGCCGGCGAACACCGACGTGCTGATCCGAGTGGTCTCCACCAGGGACCCGAGGGTGGAGGCGGTCGCGGTGTTCTCGATCCGCGCCGCGTCCGCGGATCGCCGGGGCCGGCGCGTGTCGGCGGCGGATCCCTACGAATCGGTCGACCCGTATGGGAGTCCGCACGGAGGTCGCGGTCGCGGGCTCCGTATGACCGGGGTCGCCGCCGCGCTCGTGGTCACCGTCGTCCTGGTGAGATTCGGCGCGTCGGGACCCCGCGACGTCGAGGGGCCGGCTGCGCAGCCGGTGACCGGATCATCCGCGATCGCCTTGCCGACCGCCACGAGCAGCCCATCCGTCTCCGACACTCCCGCGCCGATCACGCCGAGCACATCGACCGACGTCACCGTCGCGGTACCCGACGTGGTCGGCAAGTCCCGGACCCAGGGCCTGGCAATTCTGCGCGAGAAGGGCTTTCGCTACACCGTTGTGGGCGTGGGTGACAAGATCGCCTCGACGGATCCGGCTCCCGGCAGGAAGGTGCACCCCGCGAAGACGACGATCACGGTCACGTTGTCCGGACCGACTGCGTCCGCGAGCACCCCCGCCGCGACGGTGAGCGTACCGGGCGTGGCGAACCTCCCGTACGAGCAAGCTGAGGCCCGGCTGATCGCCCTCGGCTTCATGGTCACCCGTGTGGAGGAGACCTCGACCTCCGCTGCGGGCACGGTGCTGCGGACCAGCCCCGCGGAGGGCGCGACGGCTTCCCCGGGATCCACGGTGACGGTGACGGTGGCAAGGGAGGACGGCGCCATGACGGTGGTGCCCAACCTCTACAACCGGTACATGCCCGACGCGTTCGCCATCGTGCGCGCGGCCGGTCTCAAGTTCGACCTGCCGTACGGCGACCACCTTCGCATGTGCCGACTCCGGAGCTTCAGCCCCGGCGAGGGCGCGCCGATTCGCAAGGGCGGCACGATCAAGGTGCTGCACATGGTGGGCTGCGATTGATCCCCGCGCCCGGGCCGGCCGGACGCCCCCGCGCAGTCCCCCGACCCGGGTAGGTCGTCACCGTCAACCCCCACGCATTCGATTCCCGACGTCGAACTGCCCGTCGCGCGGCGTGATTTGCCGGCCGACGACCGCGACCTCACGCGCCGAACCGGCGCGCCCCCGCGAGGTGTGACCGTTCCCGGGTTCCATGCCGGTCCGCCAACGCGGCGTCTGCTCGAGCCCGAGTGACCACAGGAAGCCGGCGCGTCCGTCTCCCCCTGCCTTGAAGGCACGCCTTTGGCCGTCACGTCGGCCTCGACCGCGGTGAAGTCGTCGCGGAGCGAACTCGGGGTCGCAATGTGCGTGCCCCGGTGGCCCACGCGTATCCGACGGAGTCCACACGGCGTAGCCGGTGTCGGAAGGAATAGCGCAGTCGGGCGCATGCCGGTGAGTGCGGCGAGTCTCATGGTTGGGGCGTCGGCAGGCGCGGAGGTGCGGCCCGGATGAGGGCCGCGCCTCCTGTCCCTCCCTCGTGGGGAGGAGATCGGATGGCTCTGCGGGGGTCCGACCGCATGATCAGGGACCCGGGACCCGACTCGATGCCGCTGCGCCGGTTCGGTTCCTGTCGTCGGACCGGCGCGGCGGATGTGGGATCACGCAGGCGGAAGGGAACTGCATCCTGAGGTCAAGTCGTGTGCAGGGAGCGGTGGTTGGTGCTACCGGCTTGCCCTGCGCCTGGCCCGTGAGCGGCTGCGGACGGCGACGAGGAGGCCGGTCGCCAGTAGTGCACCGGCACAGACGAGGATGACCGGTGTGCGGTCGGTCTCCCGTGTCCCGGCCAAGGTGCCGCCGTCGACTTCGGTGTCGGTGCCGACACCGACTTCGGTGTCTGTGTCGTTGTCGGCGGGGAGGTCTTCCTCGGCGGCGGCAGACGCCGGAGCCTGCGCTGCGGTTGCCGGGGCCGACGGCGGCGCCGATGCAGCCGCAGACGCCGCTGTGGACTCGGACGCCGACACGGATGCCGCGGGCATGCCCGGCGCGGAGGATGTCGGGGGTTGATTTCCGGATGTGACGTGTACGCGTGCCGAAGCGGGTCGAACGAGCACCCGGGGAGCGCTGTTCGACCCGCGACGAGAGCAAGCGTCACTTGATCGTGAAGCCCTGGTCCTTGCCGAAGGAGACGATGCGCTCCTGCCAGGTCGAGAGTGCCCCGGGCAGGTCGCCGCCGGGCTTGGACGCCTGGCCGATGGTGTCCTTGAAGATGCTGTTCGCGTACACCTGGAACGGCAGGTACTGCCATCCCGGCCGGACGGCCTCGGACATCTGCGCGAGGACCTCGTTGGGCTTCGAGCCCGGGAAGTACGGGACTTCGGCGCCGCGGAAGGCCGGGTCCTCGAGCAGCGCCTTGGTCGCCGGGAAAAGGCCGACATCACTGTTGAGCGACTTGACCGCCTCCGGGTCGGAGTTCAGCCACTGGGCGAAGGCGAGGGAAGCCTCCTTGTTCTTGGCCTGCTTGGTCACCGCGACCGCTGACCCGCCGTTCTCGGAGCTGGCGGGCGCCCCGTCCGGACCCTGCGGCATGGGCGCGACCGCCCATTGGCCCTTGCTTTGTGGCACGTTCTTCTGGAACACGGCAGGCGCCCATGCGCCGGCCATCCACAGCGCGTACTTGCCCGAAGCCATCGACTTCCACCACTCGTCGTTCCAGCTCGGTGTGGTGTCGACGGTCTTGTCCGCGAGCATCTGTCCCCAGGTGGCCGCCCACTTGTCCGCGCCCGGATCGCCCTTGAGCTTGACCGCGACCGTGCTCTCGCCGGTGACCTGGTACGGCTTCCCGTCCTGCTGCCAGATCATGCTGTTGCCGATTCCCGCGTCGCCCGGGTCGAGGTAGGTGACGAAGTTTTCCGGGTTGGCCGCCTTGATCTTCCGGCCCAGCTCGGCCACTTCGGCCCAGGTCTTCGGCGGCGTGGCGCCGAGCTTGTCGAGGATGTCCTTGCGGTAGAACATCGCCATCGGTCCGGTGTCCTGCGGGACGCCGTAGATCCCGCCGGCCACATTGACCTGTGACCACGCAGACTTGGCGAACTTGTCCTGGAGTGAGGCCACCCCGTAGTCGGCGAGGTTGACCAGTTGCTTGGTGAGCGCGAACTGCGGCAGCGCGAAGTACTCGATCTGCGCCACGTCCGGGGCGCCGGTCCCGGCCTTCAGCGCGGCCTGCAACTTGGTGTATTCGTCGGCGGATTGGCCGACATTGGTGACCTTGACCTTGACCTTCGGGTACTTCTGCTCGAACAGGGCCACCGTCTTCTCGATGTTGGGCACCCAGGTCCAGAACGAGATTTCGGTGGGCTTGTCGAGCGCTCCGGCAACCGCGGCGGGGTCGGCCTTCTTGCCGCCGCCCTGATCGTCGGACTTGCCGTCCGAGCCGCACGCGGTCAGCGCGAGGGCGAGGGTCGCGGCGGTCGCGGCGGTGATCCCGCGTGCCGTGCGTCGGCGGACGATCGGCAGTCTTGCGTTCATGTGTGCCACTCCAGAGGTATTTCGCGTGGTCGAGGACAAGCGAACGTGGGAACGGGTGGGTGACGAAGGGGCGGTCGAGCCGACGACAGTCCGACGAGCGGCTGCGGATCGGGCGAACGAGGGGTCCGCTACTGCTTGACGCCACCGGCCGACAGGCCGGACTGCCAGAACCGCTGGAGGAAGAGGAAGGCCACGACCAACGGCACGATCGCCAGCAGGCTGCCGGTGAGCAGCAGCGGATAGATGGGCGTGTCGCCCGCGACGCTGCCGCCGTTGGCGAGCCCGTTCCACCGGTTGAGGCCGACGGTCAGCGGGAACCAGTTCGGGTCGTTGAGCACGATCAGCGGCAGGAAGTAGTTGTTCCAGGTCGCCACGAGTGCGAACAGCAGCACCGTGACGAAGCCGGGCATGAGCAGTCGCAGTGAGATGGTGAAGAAGATCCGCAGCTCGCCGGCGCCGTCCATGCGGGCGGCCTCCAGCATCGCGTCCGGCACCGCGTCGGCCGCGTACACGCGCATCAGATACAGGCCGAACGGGCTGGCCAGGGAGGGCAGGATGACCGCCCACGGGGTGTTCACGATGCCCACGTCGCTGAACAGCAGATACGTGGGGACCGCGAGCGCGGTGCCCGGGATCGAGATCGCCCCGACCACGAGTGCGAACATCAGCCTGCGTCCGGTGAATTCGAACTTGGCGAGCGCGTACCCGCCGAGGGTGGCGATCAGCGCGGCGCCGCCGGCGCCGACCACCGAGTAGAGCAGGTTGTTGGCGAACCAGCGCAGATAGATGCCGTCGTCGTAGGTGAAGACGTCGTGGATGTTGTCGAACAACGCGAAGTCGTCGGCGAACCAGAGCCCGCGCGAGGAGAACAGGCCCTCGTTGGACTTGGTCGCACCGAACATCAGCCAGAGCAGGGGCAACAGGGTGTAGGCAAGCATCAGCGCCATCGCGACGGTCAGCGCGGCGCTCTTGCGATCGCGGCGCCCGCGCCGCGGTCGGCGGCTGCGAGGGCGCAGGAACCTGGTCGGTGCCTCGTCGGTCACGGCCGGTCGATCCGGCAAGGTGGAAGTGCTCACTGCATGCGCTCCCGTCGTGCGGTGGCGAGTTGGACCAGGTACGCGACGAACACGGTGACCACGCCGAGGACCACCGCGATGGCGGCC